>NZ_CP040639.1:0-70939 GCF_005890195.1 Natrinema pallidum
ATGGGAACGGCGATTAGACTACTACGGAGACCAATCTAGGTCGTATTCTTCGCTTGCAACGGATGTCTGGGTCTCGTCAGATTCAATCACTGCAACAGCCGATACCGTCCCTTTCTCATAGTTTCCGACATCCGTATAGGAACCGTCTATTTGAACGTCCGCACTGGACTTGTTTGAGATTGTGACAACATCCCCAACGCCGAGGTTAGACATTTCATCGACAGCACTCGAGTCGGGATCATATAAGTCGTCGTTGCCTTCATCTCGGACCGTCCCTGTGATGTCAACGTAATCGGAATTACCGATCGACGTGACTTCTATCTGAATTTCATTCGCTTCTTCGTCCACATCGATCGTAACTCCGGCCTGTGCCTCTTGGCCGACACTGCCACCAAGATCGAGCACGAACGCTGCGATTACAGCGGCCAGAATCACGGTTATGGCGACCATCAAGATGACCCCGATAACGGGTGACACTGCGCGCTCCTGTTCGTCACCAACTAATTTTGATTTAATGTCTATCATTAGCTACTGAACCCCTCGTAGTCCTCGCTGGCGACTTGGGTCCGCGTTTCACTTTCTTGAATGACTGCGACGGCAGTCACAGTTCCGCTAGATTCACTCAGCCCGCTGTCCTTTTGCAGCCTAACAGTATCTCCAACCCCCAGTTCCATCTTCGAAGTATTGGTTGTTCCAGTCGATGACGCAGCTGCGTCTCCACTAACGTCCCCACTTAGTTCAACATGGTCTGAGTTACCCAATGACGTTACCTCGACAGAGACATTACCCTTAGCCGTTTCGTCGACTTCAATGTTCACACCGGCTTGCGCTTCCTGGCCGACACTCCCGCCAAGATCGAGCACGAAGGCAGCAATCACAGCCGCGAGGATCACGGTTATGGCTACCATCAAAATGACCCCGATAACGGGTGACACTGCACGCTCCTGTTCGTCTCCGATCAGCTTGTTTCGAATCGATTTTCCGTCTATCATTGTTCTGTCGCACCGACATAAACGGTGAGAAAGCTTTTGCACAACCTCCCCAAAGAGGCAATGCGGTCGCAAGGGGATATGGAGCCAACCTCGCGTCCCCGCTTTCTCATCCCGTCGCCGTCTGGTGCTATCGGTACCGAGCATGCTTCCCCTACTTATAACTATTTGATGCTACAGCTATTGAACGGAATAACTGTCCAAAAGGCTTTCAAAACTGATAATCAAGCACTGTCAGAACCGCTACAGCACCCCCTTGAACCGTTTCCGTCGTGCGATTTCCAAGATCACTCCCAGAAACAATAGGAATTTGATGCCACCGGTCCATTCACCTATCATGTCCGATTCTGAATCTCCGGTCTCCGCGGACGCCCTCGCGCGCACCTACAGTCCCCCCTCCTATTCGGACCCGGTTGATGTCGTCAAGGACTACGGCCGGACGATGGACTATGCGTCCCGACACCCAAACAAGGGCTCGAGTGCGATCGCCTCGGCCTTGGAGTTACCCCGCGGTCGCATTCGCCCATGGCTCGACGGCGCGAAACCAGATGCCGTCCGCGGCATCGAGACCGCCCGCGACTATGGGTGGCTTGAGGCCGAGTACGGCGACCCCGAGTTCACCGCGCACAACACGCTCGTCGCGAACGTCTTTTCGGCCGGGTCGATCTCTGAGCAGTACTACCGGCCGAGTTTCGCCCTGAACCATCGCGGCGAAGACAGTCACGTTCTTGACGCGCTCGAGTTGGCCGGCTGCGAGTATCGGATCGTTGCCGATCGTCGCGACCGGGCCGACGAAGCCCGGCCGACCGAGGACGCTTCGGTGCTCGGTCGCGTGCTCGCGGCGCTGGGTGCGCCGGTCGGTCCGAAAGCCGACCAACAACTCGCGCTGCCGACGTATCTCACTGACGCGCCCGACGATGTCCGCGAGACGTTCGTGTACTCTTATCTCGAGAATCGGGCGATCGAACACGATGACAAAGCGACGCTGACAGTCCGCGAGGCTCGCAACCGGACTTATCTCGAGTCGCTGGCCGCGTTGATCGACGACGTAGCGGGTGGCGGCGTCTCGCTGGGGGAGCGGGATATCGTGATCTCGGCCGACGCGGCCCGCGAGTTAGGGACTGTTCGGTAGGTGGATGGGGCCTGCCCTGGTATCGATTGCTTTTGCGACCGCCTCGCGGCCGTGGAGCGGCAGCACTCGAGGGGTCGGGATTCGGGTCCGAGAAATACATCTGTGTTCTGGTATTTTAAACCCAGAAACGGCACCCGGTAGCACTTTCGATCATAGTAAGCAAATAGAAACTATTCCCTTAGATATAAGTGGATGCGGCGCTAGCGCTAGAACGAACTCAGGTAGTTGCCGTCGCAGAAACGGCCGCGTGCTTGGAACACGCGACCTGGGTTCACACGAGGTAATCGAGTGAACATGAGTACGAAACCGCCGGCCCGTAAAAAGGCTACCGACGACAGTACCGAATCACAAGACATCGTCCTGATAGACGAGTCCACGATCCGCCGACTCGAGGACGAACAATCCGACGAGCACGGCTGCCGGTTTGCCGCGGTCGCCCGTACGTTCGAGCAGAAATCCACGCCGAACGCCACGTTCTCGCTGCCGTCTACTCGCGTTGCGTACGTGGATGAATCCGGAGAGTTCGCCATCGAACGGGAGTTTTTCGGCCACCGCGAGGACTGGCATGAAATCCCACGTACCGTGGTTGTGACCGATTCTTCCGTCGTCAGTAAACTCCCAGACCACCACACGGCACGCTACGCACCGATTCTCGAGATGTACCGTCGCGTGCTCGCGGAGGAATAGCGAGGGAGACCGATGCCTTCCGATATTTCATGCGCCGACGAGCGCCGCGACCGGACCGAGCAGTGGCCGCCCGAACGCATCGAGCGCGAGCTGTGTGAGATCGAACGCGCGAAAGCGACGTGTTACCCACCGGAGGAACGATGACCGCCGATGCTGCGGACTTACTCGAGTGGGTGCCCGTCGCCGTCGGCCAGCGTGCCCGCTGCGACCGCTGCGGCCAGACACTCCGACCGAACGATCGACTCGAGGTGTTGGTGATCTCGACCGGCTCGCTCGAGGCCGAGATCGTCGCCCGACGCTGCGACCACTGCTCGCGAGGGAACATCCGTACAGGAACCGAACGCGAGTGCGTGCTGATTCGGGGTCGGCTTGCGGCAAGCGTCGACGGCCAGGACCGCTCGCGGATCGTGCTGTCAGGTGCGACGGTGGCCGACCGGAACGAATAGCGACCGACCGAATCCTTTTCCTATTTCGCAGCGTAGCCACTCACTGTACCCCGAACCCGGCCAAGGTCCTCGGGGGCTCCCTACTCCGATTCGTTTTCGCCGGCGTCGAAGTTGAGATCGATGTTAGAGGCGTTGTTTACCAGCCACACGGCCTTTCGAATCCGATTCGCGTCATTGAACTCACTATCAATCCGGTGCTCGAGTTCATTTAATTCGGATTGTTTCATCTTGACCGTCACCGACTTCGCCTCATCTTCGTCGCCGACGGGCTCGTCGCCCATATTGTTGCCCTCTCGCCGCCGAGTCAAAAATGCTAGCCGTTTCCGATAGTCGGCTCAGCAATCTGTGACCAAATTTAGGATTGCTGAGACTGTTCTGAGCTTGCTGAGACTGTTGTAAGCGGTAGTTTCTTAATGCAAGACGTGTTTCAGTCTAGTAACCACGTCGTCGGAGCGGCACCCTCTCTGGGTATGTCCCCTCGTACGGGCCGTTGGCTCGTCTTCCGAACCGAGGAATACGGTCTCACGACCGGGCCGATCTCCGCGGCGATCGACTAGCCACTTCTGCCGTTTCAGGCACACAAACCATGAGTTCCAACAGTCACAACACTGTCGCCCTTGGTGCCCGGACGAACATTTTCGACAGCGAAACCGGCGAGTTCGACACCGAGCGCGACCCGAAAGACGACTCGAAACCGTCTCACGACGGCAGCGACGACGGCACCGTACACGACTTCGCGACCGTTGATGAGATGCTTGGCCGCGGTGAGACACATACGCAGGTTCAGGGCGTCAACCGGGATGCGTGGGTCGCCGGCTCAATCCTCCGGAGCTATGGCAACCCGCCGATTTTCTGCCCAGAATGCTGGCATGAGTTCGATACCAAATCGAAACTCTCCGACGCTGAACACTACGTCCCACGAATTGAGGTTGACCACGAGTTCGACACGGAATCGCTTGCACACTCGCTTGAGATATCGAAAAACGACCACCGACGCCATCGCCACTGCCCCGAGTGTGGGGCCGTTAGCTTCGGTGGCGTACTCGGCGATCGCGACACCGAGACCTTCGAGGAGATCCTCGAGTACGTCTTCGATGCCGTCGACGAGCTGGTACTGAGTCGACGGCGGCAATTGACTGCCCACGCCCTTGAGCGGAAAGCCGACGGCATGTCGGACGAATCGAATATGGAACACGTCGTTCGCGACCTGCGGACTGCGGATCAGTGAGAACACATTCATGACGGACCAAACCACTCCTTCGAGAGCGACGCGTAGGGTCGCAACCCGACTCACGTCGGCCCCGATCCGGACGGCCGAAACAATCGCACTGCTCGCGACGCTCGTTGCGTTCGCAGCGACGGTCGTCATGCTTGAGGTCTGGCCACCGGCCACCGAGGCGAACCCGCTGACGGCTGCCCTATTTGAACGTGGGGGTTATCTTGAGGCGGCGACGATCGCTGTTGTCGGTCTCATCACAGGGTTCCAGGTTCTCAACTGGGGCCGAAATCATGCCCCACGCGTCGCGACGGCCGGCGCTGCTGGGGTTGCACTCGTCTCGGTGCTTGACGCCGCTTGGACGGGCTACCTGTTCGTGACCTTCGAGCACGACTGGTTTTGGTCGGGAACTGGACAGGCCTCGATCGGACTCTTTGCTGCTCTTGCGGTGGCCTGGATCGCACGCGACCTCGTTTCTGCAACGTGGTCATCTCTCCAATCGCCCAGTCGAGGCCAGGCTCGAGCACTGCTGTTCGCGTTCGTGATGGTCTCAAGCATCGCAGCAATACCGCTTGCAGTTGGCCCTGGGACTGCAACTGCCATGCCGACAAACTCACTTAGCACCGCTACAGCGACGACGGATAACGCGACGATCTATGTCGGATCAGAAGACAACAATCTGTATGCATACGACTCAGAAACTGGCGAGAAAAAGTGGACTTTCACAACGGGTGGGAGCCTGGGGAGGTCATCACCAACAGTTGTTGACGGGACGGTCTATGTTGGGTCTACAGACAATAATCTCTATGCAGTTGATGCAGGCACTGGTGAGGAAGAATGGAATTTCACAGCTAATGACTACGTCACATCATCACCAACAGTCGTTGACGGGACGGTCTATGTTGGGTCTGGCGACAATAATCTCTATGCAGTTGATGCAGGCACTGGCGAGAAACAGTGGGAATACTCCACTTCAGGCAATATTGGATATTCATCCGCACAAGTGGTTGACGGGATGGTTTATATTGGGTCCAATGACGGTGGTGTTCACGCAGTAGATGCAGGAACCGGCCAACAAGAATGGAAATTCACCACTGGAGGTTCGACTTATGCATCTCCCACTCTATACAAAGATACCCTCTACGCAGCGTCGAAAGATAACAATCTCTATGCGATTGACCCAAAAACAGGTGATGAAAAGTGGAGGTTCGAAACTGGCGATTCTATTGTGAATTCCCCAACCATCAAAGATGATACTATTTATATTGGATCTGTTGATGGAAGTTTATACGCTATCGATAGTGAAACTGGACAGAAAGAATGGAATTATTCCGAGGGAGTCGGTCAGATCAGTTCCTCAGCTACGATCTCAAATGATGTCGTTTATGTTGGGGCCAGTGACGGGTCGGGTGGCGGCCTAGTCCATGCAGTTGACGCAGATACTGGGTCTCGAGTTTGGACCCATCCCACAAATAATAACGCCAAGGCGACTCCGACAGTCTCGGATGGTGTCGTCTATGTTGGCGAATATCAGTTCTATGCACTCGATGCACAGACCGGTGACACACTTTGGTCAACATCCGCGAACGGTTATGACTCGTCTGCAACAGTGGTCGAAAGTGGCGGTGACCGGAGTGCTGGAACCCGGACCTCTCTTGGGACGCTTGGTCATCACGGTGGGTGGACTGGATCGTTTGCTGATTCAATCACCGGCACCGTCACCGACCAACACGGTGACCCGGTCCCGAACGCAACGGTCTCCGTGTGGGGGACGAACCCGCCAAACTTCGATGAATCGACGCTCACTGACCTTAACAGCACGATCGACGACCTCGAGTCTCAACTCGAGTCGCCACTGCCCGATGGGTTCGACGAGGACCTCCAACTGACGGGCACGGGCGGGCAACTCTCTGGGGCCGACACAAACGTCGTCGCTGTCCACTCCGAATCGGACTGGGACCTAAACGGTCGGTCCATCCCGGGGAGTGGCATCGAGTACAATATCGATCCCGACCTCGACCAACCGACAGTCACGGCCCCGAGCAACGAACGGGTCGTCCTGTCGGTCTGGGACCCCACCGAGTCTGGCGGGGCGATTCGGGACCGTGAGGATGCAATCGATAGTGCGCTGCCGGGTCGCACCACGACGGGCACGATCGTCGTCGAGCAACTGTCTCCGACAGGGGAGACACGCGATATGCGCACGCTCGAGACAAGCCCGGTGCTGACAGCGAACCCTTCGTTTTCCTTCTCACAAAAAACGCATGAGGCGGCGGTGACCGAACTCCCAGCGGGAGTCTACCGTGTCTACGCAGAAGGGCACAAGGAGACTGCCTATCTCATCACGGTCGGCGATCCCGACGAGCTGATCGATTCGATCACGTCGGACGTACAAGATCAAATCGTCTCGCTCGAGGATCGCGAAGAACGATTGAGTGACCTGTTGGCCGACGACCGCATCGTCCGCAAGACCACCCAAGCGGACGCAAACGGTGCGTTTGCGGTTGACATGCCGTCGGGCGTCGAGACGGCAAACGTCCATGCGATGCGCGCCGACGGCACGATCCTTGAGGGACTGTCCGATCCGGGCATGCAGGACCTTCGCGATGCCCAAGCAGGCAGCTACAACGGGACGTTCTTCCTACCGAATCCCGAGCCGAACACGGTCGAACCACCGGCTCAAAACGTCTCCGTTACGGTCTACCGCAGCCCGAAGGTCCCACTCGGGGATATGGAGAGTCTGGCAACGCTCCAACAGTGGCTCGAGAACCAACGGCTCAACGAGACGATCGACGAACTGCGAACCGAGTACGACCAACGTTTCGACGAAATGGAGCGCCAAGGGCTCGAACGGGTCTACTCGGACCACCGCACACTCGTCGAGACGCTGCCCGGCGCAGAGGAGCGCTATCTCAATCGGTCTGAGTTCAACACAATCCAGAACGCGAGCAACCTCTCGAGCACGGAGTTGCCGACCGAGACACAGCACATGCAGGTCGCCCTCACGGGCATCGGGGAGATCGAGCCCCCTGACCTCGGCGGCGAGAACCCGATCGATATCGGAGGGGATGGGATCGACCTCGAGTACCCACTCCCGGATGGGATCGACCCCGATTCGATCTCTTTAGAGCGGCATTGGTCTAACGGCTCCGTTGAGACGATCGACGACGAGTTTTGGTCCGTCGAATCGGCCGGGCTCACTGGCCAGGGCCAAAAGGTCGTCGTCAACGACCTCCCGATCAGTGATGCGGACCCCGCAGCGTTCGATATTCGCGTGCGTGGGGCCAGCACTGGCGACGGTGGGTTGCTCCCTGATCTCGGCGACGATCCCGAGGGGCTGTTGGACGACCGACTCTCGGCACTGAACCCGGCGGCCAGCGGCTCGGCTCCGGGCATCGATGCGGTGGACTTCTCGTCACTCGCGCCCGGCCCATCCGAGCGCGTCAACGTCGGGATCGACGCGACCGATGGGACGGGATACGGCTCGCTGGTCGATGCGGCCGCGTTTGCTCCCGACGGCACTGAACTCAACGCGACCATCGATCCCGACCGCGACCGCGCGAGTTTCAGAACCGACGGCGCGGGCACACACTCTGTCCGCTTGACCTATGAGAACCAGCAAGGCGAGCAGTTCACCGTGTCCGAGCGCATCGACGCAAAAGAGCAGTCCCGGTCCGATCCCGCGACGGTCCGGGCCAGTGGCTCCGAGCAGTCACTGACCGGCATCTATGCCGTGACCGGCGAGAATCTCGAGGGCGCGCGCCTCAAGTCCAACGGCGGAACGATGGACGTGACCGTCGTGGCCGACGATTCCGACGGTCCTGGCGAACTCAACGTCATGCCGTCAAACGCAATGACTGGCACCGAGCACACGATCGATATCTCGGTGGTGTATGGCTCAGACGAGCAACGCGTCTCGGGCAACATCCCGGTCAACATCCACCTCGAGAATACGCGAGCAACGACGCTGTACTGGCGGTCGGCGGCCGACTTCGGCGGCGATCCGATCACCCACAGCGGGGAGACCCGCTTTGGCTCAGTCGAGAAACCAACCGACGGAAAACACGTCGTGCGGACCTACACGGAACCGGATGGCTCGCTGACCGTGACGGCGATCGAATCGGCCGGCTATCTTGATCGGGCGTCACACCAAGCTTCGCAGTGGCTGTCCGGGCTCCCGATTCCGTTTGGCATGACGGTCCCATCGGGCGAGTTCGTCGGAGTCCTCGGACTCGCCGGCATCGCTGTCCATCGACGACGGAGGGATACCCAATGACAGACCGCAAACAGACACGGCGCGAACACTTGTATAGCATCGGCGCGGGCGCGGGCACACTGACGCTGGCCTCGCTGGCCCCGACGACCGAACCCGGCCTGCTCGGCTGGGAACCCCCGGCAAACGCGACCTCTCACTCGGAGGACCGATGGAAATGGATCGTCCCCGTCAAAGGCGACGACCCCGAGACTCGCACGCAAAATCTCGATGCACTCGAGGACGAACTGTCTGGGGAGGATAACACGGCGGTCCTCTCGAACCGGCGACACGACGCTGCCGGGACGCTCACCACTCTCGCTCCGGTCGATGTTATTGGGGCTCGCAACCGTGACCGGTGGCTCGCTGATCAGGGCATCGCGACGCTTGACTATATCGACGCCAGCGGCATCGAGATCAATCGGACGGTCACGTTGGCCGACCCGCTCACGCCGGAGACGTCGAACGCGTGGTCTGAGTTCGGAACGCTCGAATCGGTGTTGCTCTCGACGCTTGCCGATGGCACTCCCGACAGTGCGGGCGTGGCGTTTGACGCTGATATGAGCGAGGATGCGCTCGAAGCCGCCCGCAAGGCGACGGCCGCAACCAGTGCCGAGACCGCCTTGCCCGATACCTCGAGTGTGACGGTCGCAGTCGCGGATACGGGCGTCTCCGAGGAAGCGTGGTTAGACGACGCCAATGGGAACACGCGCTTGCTCCCCGCATCGACCAATTTCGTTGCCGACGACGACCCAAGCGGTATCGGCGAGACAGCCGACGGCAACGGGCACGGGAATTGGTGTGCTGCTTGTCTTGCTGCCCGGACACCGTCCGATGCGACACTCGAGGGCTATCTCCCGTCGGCGGACGTGCTCGGTCTCAAGGCCTTAGACGATGAGGGCAGTGGCTCGCTCGACGATATCGCAGCGGCGATCCGCAAAGCCGGCGATGAGGGCGTTGATATCCTCAATCTCTCGCTTGGCAGTCCGAAATACTCGACAGCGATCGATAACGCCCTTGAGTACGCCGTCGAGGAGGGCGTCGTCCCGATCGTTGCAGCGGGCAACGACCGTCAAGGGACCCGCTGGGTGGCGACGCCGGCCTCGAGCGATAATTCGATCGCTGTCGGCGCGACGACCGTGGCCCCGCCCGAGGAAGCGCGATCGGCCTATTTCTCCAACGTCGGACCGCACAACGGGATTACCGACATGTCTGGCGGCGAAACGACTGGCGCAGCAATCGACGTGGCAGCGCCGGGCTGTAAAATTGAGTCCGCAAGCGGCGACGTGCTGACCGGGACATCGATGGCTGGCCCCGTCGTCGCGGGGGTTGCTGGGCTTGGCGTCGCTGACGACCGCATCACCGATCTCGAGTCAGCTCGCGAAGAACTGACCCGGACTGCGGAGCCGATTCCACGAGCAGCCCAGGAGGAGGTCGGCGCGGGGATGCCGTCGGCGGCGAATCTTCTGTCGGGGGCCGTCCCCGATCAAACCCAAACCGAGGCTGAGACCGCCGAGGCAGCAACCCGAGGGGCCGCCTACCAGACAATGAGCGGTTCATGGCTATTCAGACAGATCGATTAACATGTCTGTCTCGAGACGCCGATTCCTCGCGACAGCGGCGACAACGGCTGCTGCGGCCGTTGCAGTCCCGGGGCTTGCGTCGGCGGCCGATCCGCCCGGATGGACACTGAGTCACATCACGGCCGTCGGCGACGACGAGGCCGAACTACGGCAATACGAGCCGTATCTTGATATTCGATTTGACGACCAACAACAGCAGGTCGGCGTCTACGGATGGTGGGCCGAGTCAAGCGAGCACGACACGCGAGCGTACTACTACTGGGCGAAATACGCGAAACAAGACAGTCTCGCGGACCGAATCCCGTTCCTTGGCCCGCTACTGAGTGCTGACAGCCACTTCAAGGACCACGAGCCTATCATCGTCTTTACCGATCCCGACTCTGGCGACGTTCAAACGGTCGTCTATTCGGGCTATCACCACTTCGCGGTCCGATTGACTGGCGACGAAATGACGCTGGCACAAGATGAACTGTCGATCCCCACCCACCCCTCGCTTGCGGTTGCGACCCCGCATCATCACTACCGACATCAACGCGACGCGACTCGAGGCGTCCCAGCACACACGATTGCGGGCAGCGAGTTCGGGTCGTTCCTCGAGAAACAACCCCAGTGGGAGCGAAACCGTGTGTTTGCGAAGTCACACGACCCCGCGGTTTTCGATCCGTGGGTTGCTCGCGACCGCGGGACGTGGTGGGACAAGAGCACGCGCGACTATCAGTTCGCACGCATCCGAATCCTGTTGAACCTCCGCGACGGCGGTGAGACGCTGATTACCGAGGATTGATTCCCATGACACGAACACGCATCCGGTGGACGGCCGGATTGATACCCCCGCCAGTCCCGCCACCGCAAGCGAAACCCCCACCGAACACCCCTACCCGGGAGGACAGTCGCATAGCTCGCCCACTAACCAACTTCATTCACACACATCCACATGAATTTCAATCGATCCACAGTCACGACGCTGTTCATGGTCGCGCTGGTTGCCCTCGCGGGCATCGGCGCGTTCGCAGGCAGTGCCAGTGCGGCAACCACCACGCTGGCCGGCGACGGCACCGACACCGTCACCGGCTTCACGGCCGATTCAAGCAACGATCTCGAAACTAGCATCGCCTCGGACGGGACCGACTTCGACACTGACGGCACCGAGACGCTCAAGATGAACGTCTCCTACGACGGCGAGACCTACGCTCTCACGTCGGAGGACGTGACCGACGGTACTACCGCGTCCCAGACGGTCAACCTCTCGAACGACAAACTATCCGATCTCCCCGGCGATGCGGGCCAGATCACGACTGTCTCTGTCACCACCTGGGGCGTTGACGGCTCCGGTACCGTGACGACCGCCGAATCGAGCTTCCAGGTTGACATTACGTTCGATAACAGTTATGCGGTGACCAACGTCGACGACTCGAGTGCCACGATCGAGGATGTCGATGCCAGCGGCTGGAACACGTTCTCGTTCGGCCTGCTCGGCGATGACGATCCCGCTGACCGGCACACGTACGAACGGACCGTCGGCGTCGACGGCTCGAACACGACGGTCACGCTCAACGACGAGACGACCAACGGCTCGAGTGCGTTCAGCGACGCAATGGACGACAAGGACAGCGGCGACCTGATCCACGGTGCGAGTACGGGCGTTAACGGAACGCCAGTCCTGGCCTTCTACCAGTCGGCTGACAGCGATATCGTCGATACCAGCACCGACACGTACGCGGTCTACGACGCCAACGGCAACGGCGAGTGGACGTTCGAACTCGGCGATGACTACAGCGACGCCACGAGCGTCGATCTCTACGTCTCGAGTCAGTCGTTCACGTCGGTCGATAGCTTCGAGCAGGCCGACCTCAACAGTCTGTTCATCGACAAGGCCGATATGGGTCTGTACAGTCTCGGGAGCAACTTCGGGTGGACCTCGCTTGGGTCCTTCTCGCTGCTCGAGGCGATCGGCATCGGCATGACCGCGCCCGCTGGCGGCCTGTCGCTGGCGTTCCTGATCCCGGCTGGCCGCCGCCGACTCGGAGGTGCGTGATCGACGATGGGACAACGCAGCCAAGCACTCTGGCGGATCGTTGCGTTCGTCTATGGCATCACTGTCGCGGCGCTCATTTCGGGGATCGTCTCGATTGTCGCACTTGCCTGGGGTGTCGTTGACATCTTCTGGCAACTGCTTACCGGCCGCAACGACCTCTCGGAGGACTCTCGGCCGGCGACAATCGTGACCGAAACCCTGCAGTGGAACCTCGATCTGACGATCTACGCATTCGTCGGTAAAGGGTCCATGCAGTGGCTCCCCAGTTGGTGACGTAGCACAGCTTTCCAATTTTCGATCGACCTGCTCACGCACGGCGTGGATGCCGGTTCGACTCCGGCGGCGGGCATTATGGCAACCAGACAGTCTCCCAAGCGCGACCCGCGGACTAACAGCGGTACTGCTGCATACCCGATGGTTGATCGACGACTCTCGAGTGCGACCGGGTTCGAGGCCGAATCGATCGAGACGCTACGTGATATGCTCGGCCTCGAGTCCCGGCTCCGGATCGTCGCCCCTGGGGAATGGCGGCCCGAGCGGACCGCTATTCGTGGCCGGTCGTGGGCCGGCTACGGTTCGGTGATGCGACTCTCTAAGCGCAGCCGTCTCGGCCCATGGACGGTCTCGCTCGACGGCGACGTGTTGCTGTCCGATGCCAGTCGGCGCGAGGCCTTCGAGACGGCTGCCGAGCGGATGCGTGTCATCGCGAACTGCGAGTGACCCAGCCGACGCATCGGGGGTCGGTCCCCTGAGCGGGTTGCCTAGGCCACTCCGGGGCGCTTTCCTCGCTGCGGAGGTCTCGCTTGTCTCCCCCGATACCCTTTCAGTACGATCACTTATGACACAATCAGACCCACAGACGAGGCGACGATTCCTTCGGACGTCGGGGGCGGCCCTGGCGGTCGGTGGATCGACAACTCTCGCTTCGACGACCGCGAGCGCACAGACTGACAGTGACGATCCACCGAGTGGCCTCTTTGCCGACGGCTTCGAGGTCTCGAGTAACAACCTCTTAGCGTTCATCTACGGGTTCCAAGATGCCCGTCAGTACACGCTGTCCTCGGCATCGACACTCGAGAACCTCGCAAACGCGATGCGAAACGAGTTCACGGCCAACGAGGGCCACTGGATCAACTACTCGAATTGGCTCCTCGAGAACCACACGGACATCGACCCACTCGGCACGACGACCCTCCAAATCGACGTGATCGACCCGTCGCTGATCGGCGAGGGCGAACGCGTTGAAACGACTCTCGAAGCCGACTACGACGACACGACACGGACGTTTACGAGCGTCGACTGGCGACGCGAAACGCCCGAGAACCCCGATTACATTGTCGGAATCACGAAACGCCATGCCCGACTCGCGACGGACGACCTCATGGAGTTTCGACGGGAGTATATCGACGAGTCCGGCGACGGCAATCACGAACTGCCCGACGACGAGTATCTGAACGAACTCGCCGGGCGCTACTGGGATGGCCTTCGACTCGGCCCGGACAGTAAGGGCGTGCTTGAGGTCCTTGTCGGGGAGGTGAACACATGAGCGCCGTGCCCGATGACGTGCTCCCAGAGGACCCGCTAGATTGGCTGTTTGCACGACTCCAACAGGTCGTGTGGGCTGACGATCCACGAGACCAGGTCGCCGCGAATCTCTTGTTGTTCACGATCGCACTCCTATCCAATTTCGTCACGTTGGGGGCGACACTCGTTTTCACGGTTATCTTCGGCGTGTTCGGACTCGTTGGGATCGTCCGACTGCTCTGGCAGCTCATTCAGGGGTGATACGATGGTCCGAATTCCAACACTGATTCCGAAAACGCTCGTTCGGCTCACACGCCAGGCACTGTCGGGGACAGTCCTCGATACGCTGTGGCGACTGTTCGTCGTCGCCCTACTCGCCGTCGCAGCGTATGCACTCGCCAGCCTCGGCATGTTCGGAGCGGCGATCTCGGGTGTGATCTTAGGCACGCTCGTCACTGAGCCCGCACAAAATGCCGTCCGAGACGTATGGAACCGCAATTTCTGGGTGTTCAGAACATGAACCGGAAGGTTTCACTTACGACGGTGGCGTGTGCCGCCTTGCTGATCTTGTCGCTCCCAGTGGGTGTCCTCGCAGTCCAAGATGAGCCATTGGTGACGATCGACGAGTCGAACCCACTGGCCACACCCGACGCTGGTAGTACCTACGAGGAGACCGGTACCTTCGGGGGCAATGTCTCGGGCTATGACATGCGTGTCACCGTCGCCGAGACACACTCCGACGCCGGACTCTCCGGCATCGAGTATACCTCGGTCACTGACCGGATGCACCACTACTTGCGTGTCGATTACGACGAGGATATCGACCGGACGATTCGCTTCTACGTCGACTCGGACGTGTGGTATCCCCACTACCGCGAGCTCGAGGCCGAAAACGCCGACGTGACCGCGAGTCTTACGCCGGTCAACGACAGCGAATACACTGCGGTTGAAATCACACTCACTGGCCCGACCGACGCGGTCTTTCAGGTCCCAAAAGTCGTCTCGGGATACTACTACGCCCGCGACAGTGGCCGGTCGTGGCTTGAGAACCGCACGGGCTACGAGATCCCGTCGGTGTTCAGTGGTGGGACACAGTGGGAGCGTGTCGACCACGACGACCTCGCTGACACTAACGAGTCGGTGGCGATCGGCACGAACAACTCTGACCCGATGATTCAATACGACACGGCCGACGACGGCCAGCGGTGGGTACCAGTTCCGAACTGCGATACTGCTCGTGGCGAGGACGCGCCGGTGTGTACCTACGAGCGGCCAGAGGACCCCGATCATGTCTACGTGCTCGCCGACGGCGATGATCCGCCGCCAGTGCGGTACAAACATGGGACCGATGTGGTCGCAGAGATGCAAGCAAGCGTCAACGAACTACTTGAAGTCCCAAACAGACTCATGGAACAAGTAAAGGAATTCTTCGGAGGTGACGACTGACATGGAGTGGCCGTTTTCCACAGCGATGGGGTCTGGCATTGCGATTGTCGCTCTGTCGGTCGGTGTCATTGCTGCGTTAACAACCGGGCTCGGGCCGGTCATCGCTGGCGGTGCACTCATCGCTCTGGTATTGTACCTCATCTATCTCATCGTAATCAACATCCACCGTTGGGCAACGACGCGCTATCTTCGAGGTGGGCGGCGACGATGATGGTCGTTCTTTATCTCTTGGTGGCCGTCGGCGTCGCCTACGGTCTCTATCGGTACTTCCCGACCGCAACGAAGCGGTGGTTCCGACGCATTAAGACTGCCCGCAAGGCGGTTTTCAGCACACTCTTTGCGGTGACAACGCTCATACTGTTGATTAGCGGTGTGTCGTATCTCGTGGTACTCGGTATCAGCATGGCCGTCCTCGCTGCCCTGCAGATCATACTCGAGGACCCACTGGAGGTGTTCTAAGACATGGATCAAATCTTCCAACAACGATCGGATCGTATCGCCGACAAACTCGAGAAGGAAAGCATTCCGGTCGAAATCAAACTCGAGGCGAGCGACCGCCTCCGTGAGATTCGCAGCGACCAACGCCACGTCCTCACACAAGAGGGTCGTGAGACGTTCGTCTTACAGTATCTCAAAGGCGAGGCCGACCGCTTCAAAGCCGACGATGAGACACTCGCCGATCTCGATGCCGAGACGCCACGCAGTCGGCCGCTGTGTACGTGCCCTGACAGTGGGTGTGCACTCAAGGACGGTCGCTTGCCGGCAGCCTTCGCTGAGGACAAGTCACTGCAGCGAAACATCCGTGAGTTTCGCCACAACCACCTCGGCGACCCGATCGTGTTGAACGACGCCGAGGAGAAACTTGACGAGAAGGTCGAGCGCGTCATGTCAGTCTACGATATCGTGTTGATCGCCTTATCGAACAAATGCTCGGTCTCGGAGGTCGAAGCTACCCACACCGGCGACGATGCCGACGAGCCCGAGTCCGACAGTGACACCGAACCCACGGCGAGCGCGGAGGCTGACTAACCACTCATGTCGAACGCATACAATGCTGTCGAGCACGGCCAGTACGAACAACAGTACCAGGAACGGCGTAACCGAATCGATCGGCTGAAAGCGGCCATCGAGAAGTGTTCACGAGCACTCGAGCACGGCACGCGGAAACACTACCTGTATATCGCACGCCGGTTGCACGAATCGATTATCCCGACGATTCGCAAGCACACCTCAAAGTCGCTTGATGATTTCGACGCCGATCTTGACGGCCGCGCGGATTGGAGTTGGGGTGCACTCTCAGAGTTCCTCCGCAATGCCGAGTCGATCATCGCGACACTCGAGACGTCCGATGGCAGTCAGTCGGCGGACCTACTCACGCTGCAGTCGGCGGGCTACGTCGATCCGACGGCGTCGGCTCGCGAGACCGTCCGACGCACGCTGCATTCGATCGCCTGTATCGCCGAGCAAATCGGCGTCGTAAAAGGTAAGTATACCAAGACTGCCGAAGCACAGGGAATCTCTGGCCGCACCATCGGCCGCGTCTACAAAGACCCAAAGATGCCCTTTGGCGACCAAGTCGAGGCGATCGTCGATATCGGGACGATCAAATCGATGTTCGTCGGCGGCACCAACACCGGCAAGTCGACCGCTGGCGAGGGACAATTTCAGGATTACTACTGGCGGAATTTCGTCGACGGTGGCACGCCGACAAAATGCATCGACCCGGTCGACATGAGCGTCGGCGAGAACATTTTCTACGACGTGCCCCAACAGGACGACGACCTCCGCGATGCCCGGGAGGACATGGACCTGCCGCCGGATTTCACCGACACGGACCTCGAGCCCGAACAGGAGATTTTGATCCCACTGTCGCCGTCGTTGAACAACCCGACGACGAAACTCCCCTACGATACGGAGGCCGACGAGTATGTCCCCGAACCGTTCGTGGTTCCGGCATCAAATATCAGTCAGGAACTATTCGTGTCGGTCCTGACCGCACGCGTCTCGAATACCGAAGCGGATACGCTTCGTGAGGTCTACGAAGCCGTCGACCGCGAGCGCAGCGATTGGTCGCTGAAACATCTCGCCGAGGAGGTCGCCAGTCGGGATGAGCTCTCGGACAAACACCAGCGGAAAGCGATTCGGGTAATTCGCTCGCTGCAGGATATGGGGTTCATCCGCCAGCGTGGTGAGTACGAACTCGACTGGGATCGAATCTTCCGGTCGACCGACATCGTCACATCGATCAACCAGCTCGTCTGTCGCAACGATCGCGAGCGGTTGTTCGTCCTCGCGTGGATTCTCGAGCAAATGTGGGAACGGCGGAATCGAACCGTTCACTACCCGCAAATGACGATGATGCTCCGGGAACTGTGGGCCTACGTCCCACAGCGCAATCTCGAGCACGACGACGACATTGCAGCGGCACTGCAGGGCCGGATCATCTACCTGCTAACTCGGTTCCTCCGACAGAACCGGGACGTGCGGACACACGTCGTCGGCGACACGCAAAACGTCGCTGACGTGAATCGCGGCGTCCGCGAGGAGTTCAACCGGTTCTGTCTGTTCGAGGCCAGTTTCTCACCGGCAGAGAAGTTCTTCGAGTGGACGGGCAACCAGCGCGTTGAGTCGTTCGTCGGCAGCATTACGACCGACGTGGGTGAGTGTGGGATCGTCGGCATGATCGGTCCAGCGTTCGAACACACCCACGTCGAATACCTCGCTCCAGTGGCGATGGCCCCGCCAAGCCACCATCACCACGACAAGGACGACGGTAACGGCTTCTTGGTCCGCTGTGACCTCGTAGACGCCGAAGAACCACGCGCACCGGCCACAGATGACGACTGTGACTGGCCGGTTTCGGTTCCCGGAGACCTGCAGATTCCGACCCCCGAGGACCTACTCGAGGACGACGAGGACGGCGACGAGGGCGACGAGACCGACGTGTCGCCCTCCGAATACCACCGCAAAGAGGCCCGCAACCGGCGGCGTAACGGCCAGTCATACCGGTCGATTCGGGACGCCATTCCGAACAATCCAGACACCGGAAACCCCTACTCTGTGAGCACCATCAAAAATTGGACTGACGACGTGCAATCGAACACACAGGGATCGAATACGGGCAGTATGGCCGAACTGGCAGACGATTAGCGAACTATCCTGAGCGGGTGTTCGTTCGTTCGGCAGTGATGTTCGGGCATACTCCGTACTCAGTATAATACGCGCGTGCGGCCTCTCAGAGAAGTGTTCAACCAATCCAAAATCGAAAACAGCGCGAGAGGTCACACTGTGCAAAATTCCGGGTGGTCGGTTCACACTGTGTGCACACTGTTCGTAACACAAGCTAAACCAATATGGAAATAGACGAAATAAAGGAGGCCATTAACGCGGGGGCAACGACCGCGCGCGAAATTGCCGAATACCACGGCGTTGACCGCTCTACGGCTTCCAGATACGCAAAGCAAGCAGCGGAGGATAGCACGACAGACATCGTTCGCGAGCGTGGCCCCAACGGTGGCTACGTCTACGGTCTCGAGCAAGCCGACGCCGACGGCGCTGGCGAAATGCCCGTCTTTGGCGATCGGGAGTATGACTGGGGCCAGTTCGTACCCGAGCCCTCGGCGGACGTCTACGTCGAAGTCGACGGCGAGAAATCCGATATCGATGCGATTCTCGATGCCCGCGACGAGACGGGCCAACTCCCGCGGTTCCGACTGACCGGCCCGCCGGGCACGGGCAAGACGACGCTGGCCGAATCGATTGCTGCCGAGCGTCAGTGGGCGTTTATCACTGTCCAAGTGACCGCGTCCATGCGCGACGCCGAGCTATTCGGCTCGCCGCACTTGATCGGTGGCGAGTCGGTGTGGGTCGACGGCCCGCTCGTGAAAGCGTTACTCTGTTCCCAAGAGCGGCCGGTCGTAGTCGTCTTAGACGAGATCAACCGGGCACCGTTCCATCGGAAATCCGGCCTGCAGTCCGTGCTTGACCACCGCGCACAGGCGACCCTCGAGTTACGCGGCGGCGAAGTCATCGAGGGCAATCCCGAAAACCTAGTGACGATCGCCACGATGAACGAGGGGCCGGAGTACGAGACCTACGATATCGATCCGGCAGAACGCCGTCGCCACGGCAATACGTGGGAAGTCCCCTATCTTGGGCTTGTGAGTCCGGCCCGTGAGGCGTCGATCTTAGCCGATCGAACTCCTGTATCACGGACGCTGGCCGACGGTTTGGTAGCTGCAGCGAACGACGTGCGCAAGATTGCGATGGAAGATGCGACGAGCCCGATCGATAGCGGGATCGCCACCTCGATTCTCCTCGAGTGGGCGAACACAACGGCCGCGTATCAGCAAGCTGGCCGGGCAAACCCCATCCGTCGAGCAGCGAAAACATCGATGATCGACCCGCACTACCCCGAACCCGCGGCCTCGGAGGTCGACGCTGTCGTGACTGATCAACTGCGTATGCACGCTGAGGAAATCGCCGCTGAAGGCACCGCGGGGGGCGATTGAATGCCACCCCTCGAGCTGTCCGATCGCCACTTCGAGGGTATCAAGTGGCTGTTCGACCCCGAGACCGACGACTCTGAACCCGGCGACCCCGATGAGGACGAATTAGACCTCGAACTGGCCTTACTCGCCGAAAGCGACGACACGGACGACGAATCCGATCTGAGCGTCGATTTCGAGTGGTCCGACGACAGTATCCGCGAGACGGCCGTCGAGTCCTATTCACCCCGTGACCGCGACGAGCGGATCGCCGACTACAGCGGCGACGCCCCGCATGGTGAGATTCGCGCGCACGTACGCGACCGCGGACTCGCCGAGGACATGCGCGAAGCGCTGCAGGATATTGCGACAGAGGAACACGAAACGACGGCCGCGGAGGGCGACCTCCTCGACATGCGAAACGCGATTCGCCGACTCGCTGGCGATACGACCATCGACGAGTATTATCGGCGGCCGACGACCTATCCCGCCGACGACCTGGCGGTCGGCATCTCGATCGACATGTCCGGTTCGATGCGGAGTACCGAACTCGAGGCGAAAGCCGCCGTCGGAACCTTTCTCTTTGCGGTCGACCAACTCGGCGGCAGCGTCGTCGCGAACGCGTGGCACTACCAAAACGGCGCGGTCAAAGTACGGATGCTGACCGGCTCGTCGGAACGTTTTCAGTGGCGGCATCTCGATGGTGTCGAACCCGGCGGCGGCGATCCGATCGCCCGCGGAATGCGCTACTGTGGGAACTTACTCGAGCGCACGACGGCCAGTGAGAAGCTCCTATTCGTGATTACCGACGGGAAGCCAAACGTCGAATCGCTTCCCGACGAGGACTACGGCTCGCCGTTGCTCGAAGCCGACCACGTCGCAGGCGAGTTACGTCAGCGTGGCACTACGGTAATCGGCGTCGGCTTTGGCAGTGTTCGCGAGGACAATCTGATAACGATGTTCGGTGACGAGCGGTCAATTCACGCGCCACTTGAGGACCTAGCCGAGACGCTGGCCGACGAATTACTAGACGAACTGACTGGTCCGGAGGAACTACTGGTATGAGACACACACGCGCTTGCGACCGACCACCGCCCTACGTGGCCGAGACGCCGACGAATCGCCCGAAACCACCCCTACCTAACACAACACAATGACGACACACGCAGACCCAGAGAAGATCGCCGAGCACCGACAGCAAGCACTCTCCATGCGGCCTGAAACACCGTTCTCGGTAATCGTCGAGGAGATTCCGAATAATCCAGCGACCGGGGAGCCCTACGCCGCTGCAACACTGTCGAAATGGGCTTGGGAAGCTGAATCTGGCGACTGAGATTCTTTTTCGACCGCCGTTATAACGCACCGATAACCGACCGATAGCGACTGTTCTCACAGTTCATGCACACACCACAGCTATGCAACTCGAAATGACCGGCTCGGTCGTCGAAAACGAGCCGGGAGTACAGACGTACTTCCGCGAGGAATTCCGTGAATCGCCAGCCTTCCCGTTCGATCCTGGCGACGAGTTCCGAGCGATCGGCGTGCCGGGCACCGACATGCTCGTGCTCGTCGAGGCCGACCGCGACCTCGAGTTTCCGATCGAACTGATCATCCGCGACCCCGAGTCGTACCGGGTCACGATCGAACGCGACCCCAACACTGACACACCATAATGGCACTGACACGACTCAAAACCATCCTTGGTTACGACCCGACGTGGAAACGCTACCACTCGGGCGAATACACTTCGCTCGAGGACATCGCCGACCCCGAAACATGGGAGGACGACACGAAAACGACGTGGCGCGACTGGGTATCCGAAAGCCGCGGGAATCAGATCCTTGTCGGCGTCTCGTTGGTCATTGGCGTTGGCCTGCTCGTGTACTTCTCGCAGTTGTTCATCCGACTGTCAACAGGCGTGCTCTCGAACCGGCTCTTTCAGGCCGTCGTCGGCGCGCTGGGACTTGTCACTGTGACGTACGTGTACGCGACGAAAGCCCAACGCAAGCGATTTCAGACTCTCGACTGGTTGGTCTTGCCGAAAGACGGCGGCGGTGTGACCCGATTCCTCGGCTACTACCGCGAGGGTGATGCGACCGACGCACCGCTCTTTGTACCGGTGAAAGGCTTCCGGTGGAACGGCCACAAGGCCGAACCGTATCGGATCTACGAGGTCTCGTCGGAACTGGCCCGGCGGTACAAGAACACGAACCGCGACCCCGAGGACGTGGCGGTGATTCGTCTCGAGCCCGATATGGCGCGTGTCTCACAGACCGAGACCGGGACGGTGATCTGCCAGCAAACGACCGAGTTGAAACTTGACGAGTTCGGCAACGAAAGCTGTCTGAAAGCACCGGTCAGCGAAAAGCAAGCCGACACCGACGCGGTCCAAGACCTCAAACGCACGCTCGACGACGTGCGTAAAGAGATCTCCTATTGGAAAGCCGAGGCGTCGAAATTCGAGCGCCAGCGCAACGAAGCCCAACAGGATGCCAAACAGCGCCGGGAAAGCATCATCGACGAATTCCTTGAGAAGGCACAAGCCGGCGCGAAAGCCTTCCAGACCCGGCCACAGCGTCGGGGACGATCCCAGACCGATGCCGAGGACCTGCCACCGGCAGCGCAACAAGACATGCAGCAAATGGACAAGCAACTCTCCTACGATGACAACTAACCGACTCAGGACGACGCTTGCGGCCCTGTTGTTGGTCGCGTCGCTGCTCGTTGGCGGCGTGGCGACTGCAACGGCCCAACAGAATACGACGGCCGACACGACAACTGCCGATCTCGCCGTCGGCCAGCCCCATTATATCGGTGACGATGTTCGCGAGCGCACCGAAAACGGCTCGAAAGTCTACATTGCCAAAGGTGAGCGGCTGACACTCACGCCCGAGAACTTCGAGACCGACAACGTCACCGACTACCAGGTGGCGACCGACGGCGGACAACTCACCTACGACAGTACGCTCGAGACGTACGTCTTCGAACCCGGTGGCGGGGAAGGCACCTACGACCTCGAGTGGACTGTTCGCGAGTACGAATCCGTCACCGTCACAGAGGGGAACAACACCACGACCGAACGCCAGCGCGCCGATCGGACCTACACCGCGAAACTTCGCGTCGACGGCGGGCTGAATATGACCCACCTATCGGCGGCTGACAACGAGCGTCGCCAACACCACCTCGAGTTAGGCCGCGAGGTCAACGCGACGACGGACGAACTCCGAGACCGCTCGCTGCCGATGGCGAACAATGACGGGTCTGATTACGAGATTTTCCAGAGCATGACCAACCGGTATATCGATACCGGGCACCCGTTTAACCTCTTGACGGGCAACATCGGGATGATCGTTACGACGATCGTTGTGACGATGGGCGGGTGGCTGTTGATCGTGCTCACCTTCGGGTCCTTCGGCGCGGCAATTCGGGCGCTCAAGAAGAAACTCCACATTCACGAGAGTATCGAACACGAGGAGGGTGAGATCGCCGACCGACATGCTGAATTGGAAATCGAGGAACGCAACCGGAAACTGCAGAACGTCGACCACAACGATGTCTATGCGGACGACGCCATTGCCGGCTGGATGCGCGAGGCCGGCGAGAACGTCCACGACGCCTTGCACACGCTGACGAGTGGCGAACTGCAGCCAAAACACTGGATGGCTGATCGACTTGCGGTCATGGGCGCGGCGGGCTATCAGGCCGACGTGACGCGTACCGCGTCGGACGGTGATGGCGACGGTGAGGCGACGATCACCGACGCGACGCTTGCGACCCCCGATGCCGACAGTGACACGCTCGAGCCGATCGCCGAATTGGACCTCGAGAAACTCGTCGAGGCGATCGATTGGGACGATTCAGTGCTGTGGAACGACTTCCGACTCCCCGACGCTGACGTGGATTTCAGCGAGTTAGACCGCGAACCGCTGACGATGAACCTCGATGCAACGATGCATGAAGCGAACCTGCAGGTCGAACGCTTCCCGAACAAACGCGTTGCCGGCCAGTGTGTCCTTGAGTTGATCGAATCCGTCGAAGCCCACGAGTACACCGACGCCGACGGCAAGCCACAGCTCGTCCGTGAATTGCTGAACAATTGGCTCAAGACGCTCCAACACGCGACCGACCGCCACCGGATGCCGGTCCAAGCAATCAGCGAAGCCCTTGAGCAAGCCCTGGAGAACCACGACCCGAACGCCGAGGCCCGACAGGCCGCACAGGAGGTGCGTGCCGGTGCTGACTAATCACCTCGCCGCAGTCGTACTGCAGGCTGGCCGCGAGGGGACAGACGTTACGGTGCCACAGCGAACCCCTAGTCAGTTTTGGATCGCGATCGCCGTACTCGTCCTCGGGGCAGCAGCGGCGCTCTTTCTGTGGTATCGGACGGATTTTTCCGGGCTCCCCGACGACCAACAGAGCGTCAAATCGACGCTCAAACAACAGCGCCAAGACCTCTCGCCGGTCTCGCTTCGGATTCCCGCGACTGCGGACGTATCGGAGTGCTGGCCCCAACTTTCCCGGTTGCTCGATGCCGTCGAACGGGGATCGGCCGACGTGAGTCTGGGGGTTGAGACACACACAACCCATGCTGACGCGCTTGCACACGCACGGGACGAACTCTCGCAAGCGTGGGACCCGGTCGTGCGGCGGGTGCCGAAACGTGCTCGACAAGCAATCGAACTCGGTGTCTTACTTGCTGTCTTCGGGGCGATCGCCGTCTCGACAAGCGCGGTGGTCGGCACGCTGCAGGGTGGCGACGGACTGCCGACGCTGCCCCAGACGCTCGAGACTGCCGTGTCGATTACCCAGTCGGTTGTGACCACAGGCCTCGAGATCCTGACGGCGTTTCCGTTCGCCGACGTGGTGTGGGCGTTTGCCTTCGCCTACACTATCATAACTCTCGAGTGGATCTACACACACTGGTATGTGACCGCGTCAGTCGTTGTCCTCGGCGGACTCGTCCTTGCAATCCTTGAGTGGCGTTCCGATGGGGACGATTCGCGGGCGCTGTACGACCGTCGTCACACGACACTGGCGGTCGTCGCGTCGGTCCTGTCGGTGTGGGTCGTCGGTACCGTACCGGCGGCACTGGCAGCGTCGTTCGTGGCTGCGGGCGATCTCCCGCCACTCGTCGCAACGCTTGGGGCTGCCGTCGGGTTCCTGTCAGCGCTTGCACTCACCGTGACGTTCACGGTTGGTGCGGTCGCCGGCCTCCTACAGGACGTGTTCATCGCCGCGGGCGCGGGCGTGCGACTACAGCGGCTTGCACGTGCCCGACCCAGCGAACTGATCCGGCGTCTCCTCGAGCGGACCATCGGCCTGTCGCGTGGCACACGGGATCTCCCACAGCCCGCTTCCGGCTCCGATGCTGACTGGCCGCTCGTGGGATCGATCTTGGTGCGGCGTATCTTAAACGTCGCCAACGGGGTACTCGTTGTCGTCCTCGCAGCCTACGTCGTCGTAAGTGTCGTCGAGGGCCGACTCGCTCGCGTGCTCGGTGCGCTTGCAACCGCGCCAGGTGATACGAAACTCGCCATCGGCCTCGTCGTTGCGGTGCCGACGGTCGTGCTTGCCCTGCAGGCGCGGGCAGCATGGCCCGACATTCGGACGGCACTTGCCGAATCGTTCGCTCGTCAGCGGGTACGTGTCGCCGTCCTCGGACGTGGCATGCCGACGGTCGGCGTAGTCGGCGTGACTGTCGTGGCCTATCAATTCACCCAATCAATTCCCGTTGCCGTCGCTCTCGGGATTGCCGCTGGACTAGTGTTGTACGGCCTCTACGTGCTGTTGCTCAAATCCCAGCACGCCATTTCGATGCTCGAGACCGGCGAGTCGCTCCCGAAAGAAACGCTAGTCCAGGTCTACCCACCGTTGACGGTCGAAGTCGACGGCGAGGACGGCCAGACGCACGAGGAACAGCGCTTCTATGCCGTTATCAACGGGTCGACGGGCGTGATGTGGAACGATCGCACTGCGTTCGAACGGTTCCTCCGCGAGACGATCGCCGACTGCAGAGATCCCGATGCGACGCCGTCGTCGCTTGGGTACTGGCACGCCAAGGACGCCTTCGACCACGGGATTGCCGATCCCGACGTGACGGATGCAAAACTCGATGAGAAGATCCGCAAGCACACGGTACACTCGCTCCGCGAGGCAAACGGCGCGATCAAGCGATCGGAGGTGCTTGCCGACCTCGAGCAATTCCCCGACGACCGCCGTGAACAACGGTGGAACGAGTGGTTTGCCGACGGCATCTTACGCCGGGTTGACGACCTACTCGTGCTCGAGTACGACCCGTGGAAAGCGGACGACCGAGGGCGGTCGTCATGACGACCGAACTCCGCGGCGAGGTCCAACAGGTTCTCTCGCCGGACGAACTCGACGACTACGCACTCTCGGAACCGCTACGAGTGCTCGCCGAGGGCTGCCACGTCGTTGTGGTAGACGACCCACGTCACTACGATACGAGCCTGAAAACGCGAGTTCTCTCGCGGCTGTTGCTTCAGTCGGTTGACCCGCCACCGACGCTCGTGATTTCCGACCCGCCGTTTGCCGAGGACGACGCGATTCGCGTGCGAGCCGAGCGAAGCCACCTTGATGGCGTCTACGTGCAAGCCGACGACGTAGCTGTACTCGAGGATGGAATAGACGACACAGCGTCGCCGATCGACAAGCCGGGGAGTTGTCAGTGGTGTTCGACAGATTACAGCCGCTATGGCCGACTATTCGGATCGCTATTCGCAACGCTCCATGCGATTCGACGGCACCCAGACGAACTCGAGCACGTCGCCGACGGCGCGGACCCGGAGGAAGTGCCGGCCCAAGACAGCGACCCGTTCCAAATCTCCGGTTCGATCGATATCGTGAGTGTCGGACTCCTAATCGCTGTTGTAGGGCTCGCCACGTCCTACTATGAGTTCGTCGGGTATGGTCGCTATCTCACGGCCGCTGGTCTTGCTCTCGTGGCTCTCGGCGTCGTGAAAGTGACCTACGACCACGCAACCGGATTCGGCGGTGATTCGGAGTGACGGACTGTCGGGGCAACGTACTAGGTACCAGTATGGGAATCCACACACTATGGCAGGGATAGAACCACCACACGACACACTCGAGAGAGGCCAGCCACCCGAACCGGATGCGGACGGGACAGAGATCGTCTACGTCCCTGGCGCGGAGAATCACTACAAGTACGACCACGACGTGATCGTGCTTGACGAACGGCTGCAAGCGTACCCGAAGGCCCACGAGTACATCAAGAACCACGAACTCGAGCATGCAACCCACGGCGGCCTCGAGACCGGCGGGCTCCTCGCGTTGCTTCGCCTGGAGTGGCGGACGGACCTTGACCACTATTTCGCCGACGACGAGACGATCGCAGAGGTCCGCGAGTACTTCGAGGAGAGACGCGAGCGCGAACGAATCCCGCCGCTGACGGCCGCGAAACACACGGTTGTCGATCTCCTCCGCGGGACGTGGGATCTCGCGCTCCGGCCGCTCAGTTGGGCCTACTGGAGGGTGAAGGGATGAGTACAGACCTATTCAGAACCGGCCCGATATCGTTCGGCATCCGACAGTACCACCCGGCCGACCGCGAGGCCGTGATCGGCCTCTGGCAGTCCCGCTTTGGCTGTGAGCGCGACCACGCCGATGCATGGCTCGAGGAAGTGACTTCCGACTACCCGACGGCCTGTTACGTCGCGTCGCCGTCCCAGCACGGCCGCGTCCTCGGCTTCGGGATTACGACGGTCACGAACGAAGACACGACTGACGGGTGGCTCGCCGACGGCTACTACGGGAACGTCGATCTCCTGGCCGACCTCGAGCAACGGACAGCGGTGATGCATATCGGGGTTACGCGGCCCGAATGCGAGGGCGAAGGAATCGCGACCGAGCTGTGGAAACGGCGGCTCGCCCACGCCCGCGAACATGACGCTGCCCAAGCAATCGGTACGTCGTGGCGGCGGTCAGACCACATCGATAGTAGCGTTCTCTTTGAGAAATTCGGCTTCGAGTCGATCAAAGAGGTCGAGAACTACTACGAAGGCGACCGTGAGGACTGTTCCGACTGCGACGGGCAGTGTACGTGTAATGCAACGGTCTACTGGAGGGAGTTGTAGCCGATGTTCGACCTCTTAGACCCTATCGTCGTCGAACCCGACGCCACGGCGCGCCGCATCCGCGAGTACGCCCGCCGGAATCCCGACCTTCGGGAGGGGACATACGGCGGCGAACCGGGCACCGTCGACGGCCTCTGTTATCCGTTAGCAGAGGCATGGTTCCATGCTCAAGGCGGCCAAGACTCCGGGCTCAAAATCTACTGTCTGTCGTGGGCCGATGTCCGCCCCAACGGCGCGGGAACCCATTGGTATCTCCGCGACCCCGACCGCGAGGTGTGGATCGATCTCGGCCTCGAGCGCCCAGCCGATGGGACGCATATCCCCTACGCTGAGGGTCGGTCGCGGGCGTTTATGACCGGCTACGAGCCGAGCAAGCGGGCCGAACGGATACTGACCGACCTCGAGATTGAGGTGAGTGAGTCGTGACTCGTCGTCGGCTACGCACTCGCGCTGGGGCTGTCCTACGTCGGCGTGCGCGTGGTCTCGAGACGGTTGTGGGCTCGACTCGAGCAGGCGTAGGAAGAAACTATTCCCGAAACCGACCGGCCAGATACATGACAGCCACGAGCGCATACCCTACCAGTAGCACAACCGAGAGGCCGGTGATTAGCCACTCCGCGAGGACATCAAGCGACCGGAAGAACTCGAGGTGGAACTGTACGATCCAGTGGGACGGATCGGCCCCAATCGCCGTCGCAGTCCGTTCGAAAGTCTCGGCTGTGGACCACGATCCCAGTACGCCACCCCAGAGGTGGGCGACCGCAACCAGCGGCGCGCCGACGACCGCGACTCTCGCGAACAGCGACTCGAGGGCGCGCTCGCGCCGGCTTCGATGGGGCGCACACGCCCGGCACCGAGCGAGCGTCGAGCCGTTGATCTCCTGTCGGCGAGCAACGGCGTCAGACCCACAGATATCGCACGTGTCGGTCATGGTTCGAAGTTCGTCATTTTGAGACGTGAAAGTGTCGGGGACAGGCAGCTCACCCCTCGATTTCAGACGCGCCGCACTCGGGGCAGTCGACATCCATCGCATCATGCACGTCGCCGCAGTTCGCACAGACGACTTTCGTCCCGGGTTCGAGGTCGCCGTGGACAAACCGGGCTTTGAACTCGTCTCTCACCCGCGGATCGTCAGCAAGATCGTCTCGAGCCATCGAGGACTGGAGCCCGTACCACATCGCTGCAAGCACTAGGAGGGGCACGCTGGCGATGAACAGGAACAGCAAATAGGCCGGCGACCGGAGTCGGGCGGCCCAATCCGCGAGGAACGCCTGTCGCATCGCGGGCTCGAGTTGGGAGAGGAGAACGGCCAGCACGGCCGCGAGCCCGAGCAAGGCGAGGACAGCCCACGCGATCCACCGCGCAAGCGACGGCGGTTCGAACGGTGTGTCGTTGCTCATACGTCGCAGTTCGGCGGTTTGATAGTTGAAGGTGTCGGGGACAGGCGGTTCACGTTTCAAACGCCTCCGCGAGTTGGTCGCGCATATACTCGCGTCGATACTGTCGCCGTTCGGCTTCCGAGAGGTAATTTTTCAGAACCACGCCGGCGTCGGAACTTCCCTGGTCCTCGGCGATCGCGTCCAGATTCTCGAGCAGCCGTTTCTGTGAGTCGAGATAGGTCGTGTACCAGAACCGCCGGCCCATTTTCGAGGTCGGCGTCTCGCCACGAACCCGGACGCCCGCCCGGTCGGCGACGCGCTGAAAGCGTGCCTGTATCGTCTCGCCGACGACGTGGCCGCTGGTGGCCTGTCGCGAGGGAAAGAGATAGCCCGACCACTCGCGGTTGGCCGCCCCGAGCGCGTCGATCCGATCGGCCAGCGTCTCGCGGCCGTAGATCAACGCGACCGTGCCGGGGCCGTTCTTGCGTTCCTCGAAGTGGATGTGCGGGTCGTCGCCCTCAAGGACGAGCTGTGAGACGTGCAAGCCCGCAACCTCGCTGCGGCGAAGGCCCCACCCACACAACGCCAGCACCAACAGTTCCTCGTCGGGGCTCTCGACGGCGTCGTACAGTCGCCGGACTTGGTCGCTCGAGAGCGCCGCATTATCGGGTTCGGGCCGATCCCACCCGTACTCCATGTCGATGGTCTCGGCGGGATTGTACGCGGCCTTGCCCCGGCGCTGGAGGTGTTCGTAGAACTGTGAGACGTCGCCGAGGTACCGCAGCTTCGAGGCGTCGCTCTCGAGGTCGCGGTCGAGTTCGTCAAAGACGGCGATTGCCCGTTCGATCTCGTCGGCCCGACGGGTGAGGTCGCCGAGTCGAGCGGTGAGATCCGCCCGGCCATGCACGTCCCGATACAGCCGCGCGTACGTCGCCAGCCGCGAGCGTTTCGTGGCGACGGTGGACTCGGCGAGGTTCCGCCGCCGATCGAGCGTGCGGATGTACGACTCGAGTTCGTCGACGGCCGTTTCGGCGTCGATACCCCACGGGTAGCCGTCCGCATCGTCGGCTTCGAAGTACCCGACCGACCGGAGAAACTCACCGAGGGTCGTGTCGTGCTGCTCACGGAGTGCGTCCTGTAGCCCGCCGTAGCCGACCTCGAGGAGGTCCTGGTAGGACGGGCGCTCGGAAAGATCGACGCCGGCCCGCCGGAGGTCCGGTTCGATTTGCTTGTTCCAAAACGACTGGAGTTCGTCAAGGGACTTGTGGGACCAGCGGATGCGCTCGGATTCGGTCATTGGCCTCGGGATTCAAGCTGTATCTCGTCCCCAAGAACCCATTTTAGAGCGACTATACTCGCCTCGCGGAGATCTGCCGCGTCGTCGTTTCCCTGCTTACGGAGTGTATCACGTTCCTTCCGTAGCATTTCGAGTCTCGTTTCAATCTCATCGGCAGACCGCGCTACCTGCGGGCGTGTCATGCGTCTTGCCCCTCGAGAACCCCGTTCGCTCCGGGTTGTGGTGATTCTAAGACCGTCATTTCTGTACGTCTCTGTATTCGTGACAGTCACTAAAAGCTATCGTGTACTACGTTGTCGCCAGTGGACAACCACAATACACCGTATAGTGGAGATAGTCGGCCGTATTGGCGTAAACTGAATATCGCTATATGGAACTGCGGACGAATCTGAACACTCGGCACGAGTCACGAATCCGCCGAAAACAGCCGTCTCGACAGTTGCCTCAGCAGTTCAGTAGTGAAGCTACTCTATGTCCCAGTCATCGTCCTCATCAAGAGGTTTCTCAACAACCCAGATATTGGCAGTAAGAGCAACACCTTCTTCGAGATCTTTATCGTCAAAGTCGTATTCATGAAAGCTGTAATCCAACCGGCGGTGAACAACCTCATAACGATCTGATACAGAGGTAACCTCTGCATCTCCTCCCAGATCCTCGAAGGAACCAGACATCTCGAGATCGGCGAGTGATATGATATCGCCAACGACAGGAACAGTCATTTCGGTCGGGATAATTCGGTGATCCAGTTCTTCTTCGGTCTCACGGTCGAAGATAGTCAGTGAGGTGTAATCCATTTCTGTCTGAGTGAGGTTCACATTGACGGTGGTTTCGTCGTTCATGCGAGTTGAACTTGTCACGCGACGCGAATAAGGGTTCCGTGACCGCGGTGAAAGTGAACGGCCTCTACGCCGTCTCCGAAAATGCCTCGAGCGCGGCTTGCTCACTCTCCGGGTCGCCGGGTTCGGGCACGGGACTGTCGGTCTCCTCGGTCGCGGCCTCGAGTCGCTCGAGATAGTGCCAGTAGCCGTTCTGAAAGATCGTGGTCGTATCGCAGCTGTCGAAGCCGGTCCGATAGGCCCACACGAGGCCGTCGGCCCCACCCGGATTCCCGACGTGGGTGCGGAGATCCCGGTCGCGGGCTTCGGCGACGATCTCGGCCCCGTGGGCACGTTTCCATCGTTTCGGCCCGCCGACGAACACGCCCTGACAGCCCTCGAGTGCGTCGAATTGGTCCTCGAGTGGCCGGCCCGGCTGGAGGACCCAGTACCGGGCGAGTTCGCCTGAGCGCAACGGGAGCGGCCGATCATACAGCCATTCGCGGTGGCGTTCGATGGTCGCCTCGGCGTCGCCGTAGACGTCCGGCAAGACGATGAAATCGGGGACCGTCGGCATCTCGAGCAAGGAGCGTTCGACGGTCTCGAGCCACGCCTCGGCGTCGAACGACTCGGTGAATGCGCCATTGTCCACGAAGTACGGGCCGTCATGCGGCGTCATTTTCTGTGGCGTCCACCCGAACCCGTGGGTGTGTGACGGCGCGTGTTCGCGGGCCTTGCGGAGGTTGTTTGGCGACGCGCCAGTATAGTAGAGTCTCATGCGGACCACCTCCCGAGGCCAGCCTGTCCGGCCGCATCGGCGTCGATCTCGCCGCCGACATGCTCGCGTGCCCATTCACGGGCCACCGTCACGGCGACCTCGAGCCCACACTCGGCGGGCGTCTCGGCGACCTCCCGAATCTCGGGGTGTTTCGAGGACGAGCCGTGGGCTCGCAGCCATGGAGCCAGTGCAACGGTCGCATTCCCGCTACCCCGCCATTCGTGGACATACAGATACGGACACGTCTCTAGTGTGTATTGGTCGGGGTCGGCGTGGCCAGGAAAGCGAGTGATCGATTCGGTCCCGTCGCGGCGATAGTAGACCGTCGCCTCCCGGTTCTCGAGGTAGTAGCGCTCGAGACTGTAGCCTGGCGGGGCATCGAAGACGGCCTCGCACACCGCGGGGTTCGACCACTCGGCGGGTGCGGTTTCGCCCATCCACTCGCAGGCCGCGTCGATTCCGTCGACGACCGCACGGGCTTCGTGGCGGTCGCGCTCGCGGCCGTCGATGTCGTCCTCGTATCCATCCTCGTAGATTCGCACGCCGCGCTCGAGACCGTCACAGCGTTCGTCCGTTACCGACACGTAGACGCGGCCAAAGCCGGAGTACACGGCCACCGCGGTCTCACCGTCAGCAGCGTACCACGCGTGACCGTTTTTGTTCGACTCGGGCCGGTGGTGCCAGCCATTGATCTCGCGCGGCAGCTCGTCGCCGTCGGGAAGGGGCGGTTTTGCAACCATCACTCACACCTCCCGCGGGGCCGGCGAGACCACGTCGCCGATCGCCGCGACCGACTCAACGTTGTCGGGCCAGTGACTCTCGTCGTTGCACCACGCCATACCCCGCCCGACGCCAGTGACGTACTCGGAGGTTTGCCACGGCGTCAGGACCGCACACGGGAATCGGTCGAAGTGGGCCTCGAGAGCCCCGACGTAAGTTGCGCTGCCGATGAGCACGACGGCGTCGAAGCCCCCGCACTCAAGGATCGTAGCAAGGTCCCGGGCAACGTCGTGTCCCCATGCTCGAGTTCGATGGTCAGACAGGTCGTCGAGCGTGCGGTCGTAGTGGGCGAGTTCGGTCTGATTGTGGACCAAGCCATACTCCGCGCTCATGATATAGTAGCCATCGGAGTGGCGGCCGTAGCGATCCTTGCAGGTGTGGACACTCGAGTCGTACAACTCGCGGGCGGGGACCGATTCGCCGGGTGCGAGGTCCTGTTTGGTCGCGCCACAGGAAACGACGGTGCAAACGTGAGGACTCATTGGTCGCCCTCCGCTTGCAGTTCCTCGAGTCGCTTTCTCGAGCCCGCAGCAGTCTCGCGTCGCGTTTCGATATCGCCGCCAGCACCGGGCTCAGAAACGTAGCAGTCGGGGCAGAGGTAGTCGCCGCCGTACTGGAGTTCGGCGGGATCGCCACACTCAGCGCACGACTTGACCTCGCGTGCCCGTCCCGTCCGTTGGTATGGATAGTCTTCAGGCGTCATCGGTCGGCCTCCTGCCAGCGGTCGCGCTCGCGAAGCTTCGCCGCCGAGCGAACGATGGTCGCGCCGTAGTCGGGCGCTCGAGGGTGGTCGTTGCCGTAGCCGACCACGAGTGTCACGACGCCGTCGCGGACGTCGTCGACGGTCGCCCTGAAGCGCGGGTGGTCGGCCCACAGCGCGTCGGTGTGGGGGTCGGGGACCGCGTCGGGATCGGCGCGGGCCTCGTTGCACCGCCATGTCTGACCGGGTTCGATCGGGGTCGTCTCGTCTGTCGGTGGTCGTTGTCGTTGCATTGGGGAACACCGAGTACCTCTCTGGTACTCAACCGTAACAATGCTACGATAGACTATAAAGATACCGGAGACCGCACAGACAGGCGACTCTCGGGGGAATTAGGGTCAGCGACCGGGCGAAAAAGAGCGAGGTCGGCGGTCGGTCAGTTAGTCGAACGCGAGCGTTTCACTCCCGCACATGAAACAGTCGCATTTCTCGAGCGGGATTTCATCGGCCGACTCGGCGACGCCGTCGGTTTCGATCGCCTGCTTGACGCGCTTGGCGCGCTCGACGATCGCCGCGAAGCGGTCCGGGTCGAACGCGAAGTACCCATCCTCCGGGTAGGTCCGCACCTCCATGTCGCCTTTCGAGACGTAGACGATCTGGCCGTACTCCGCGCCGGTCGCGGCCATGTAGACATGCACCTGATCCAAGTGGCGGTCTTTCGGCGGGTCGAAGTTGTACCAGCCGTTCCGCGACTTGAAATCCGTCACGGCGTTGCGCTCGGCGTCGTAACAGTCGGTGTGCCCGACGAATCGGACGCCGTCGGTTTCGTACTCGACGGGCTTTTCGAACTCCGCGTCCGCGAGCTGAGGGCCGACGTACTCCTCGATGAACTCGTGAATCAGCGTGCCGGTCTGAAAGATCCCGAGAATGTCGGTGTGGTCTTTCAGCCCGAGTTTGCCGAGGTACGCTTGCCGTTCGCACGCTGCGATTTGGGACGGGTGGAACGTTTCGGCGTCGCGTTCGACGTGGCTTTCGTCGTCGTTTGCATCCTCGAGCGCGGTTTGGAGCCGCGCTTCGAAGTCGATCGGTTCGGGTTCGGTCGTCGTCATTGGTTCCTGAGTCGTCATTGGGGAACACCGGGCCAGTCTCACTGGCCCTAATCGTAGCATAGTTACGGTTACGCATAAAACTACCGGAACGACACTGTTGGCACTCCGAAATCAGTGAAATCGGCGGCGTCGAGATACCCGGTGTTCCCCAACAACGAGTTGATGCGACGCCGCCGGCCGAACCTCCGCGAGCGGACGTGAAAAAAGCCGCGCTCCCATCCAGCGATTGAAGTGGCTACTCGAGCGGCCGAAATCGGCCGCCGTCATGCGATTCGATCGGTATCTTTATTATATACCGTAACCATGTTACGGTTGGGTAGCAGAGAACTACCCGGTGTTCCCCAGATGCACGGCAAACCGTCGAATCTGACCGCCGAATCGTACAACGAACAAATCGAACAACTCGTCGCGCTGAAATCGGCGCTGGCCCGACTCGACTGCGTGGAAACGATGGACATCAACCACGACGAGAACGGTCGCATTCGCGGGCGCGTGTCGCTGCGACACGGCGAGCGGTTCTACAACTTCAACGAAACGATCGTCGATCACCCGGTCAAAATCGTCGCCGTCTACTCCGACGACCGAACCGAGACGACGCCCGACGGCACCCGCCGGGAAGCGGTCGAAGTCCGCGTGTTGATCCGCGAGACGTAACCTAAGCGCCGCTCCATTTTTTCGCGCCCGCTCGAGACTGTCAGCGACAGCTATTTATAGAGTGTCGTAGCTATGTTACGGTACGGGCAAACGCCCGGTGTTCCCCATGCAAGCATTAGCCGTGAACGATCTCCAGTCGCGTTTCGAATGTGTTGCACAGCAAACGGCCCGGTATGAAGACGGGTCGGTCAGTGTCTCGGTCAAACGCGCACTTGATGTCCTTGGACAGACCGGCGTCGCACAAGCGATTCGCTTTGCCGAAACCGACGACGTCTTTCTCGTCGGCGAGTTGGTCGGCAGCGGACTCGACGGGCGAAAGAATCCGATGGGCCGGAACCTGAACAACCCTGGCCACGACCACCGCGTAAAGATCCCGCCCGCGGCGTTCGACCACCTCGAGATTGACAAAGAGCAAGTCAAGGCCGGCGAGGCCGATCTCGACGTGTGGGTGTGTACCGATCCCGAGATTGACGAGTCGGTGATCGCCATTAGTCCGCATATCCGACAGACGTTTCAGGTGGACCTCGAGCCGTTGCTCGGTGATTCGGAATGAGCGAACCGGGCTACTACCTCCGCTTTTCGGTCCGCGGCGTCGATGCCGAGTGCGAAGCCGGGCCGTTCTCGAAAGACCTCGATGCCTACAACGCACGCGACGAACTCGAGGAAATCGACGCAGTCGCGGACGTGCTACTGGAGGATCGGTGGTAGGATGGACAGCCAAATTAGCGACGCGATCAGGTTCGGTCTTCATACCGGAGCCGTGATTGGTGCGATCGTCGGCGCGGTGGCATACTGGATTCGGCCAGAGGTTGCGGTCGGACTCATTCTCGCCTGGAGCGCGATGCTAGTCGTCGCTATCTGGCGACGTGCGGGCACAGAAGGCTTGGTAGACGTACTGGGCGGCCGCCGATAACACCTCTCCTATTCGTCCGCACTCTCGAGCGCCGTCCGCTGCCGAAGCGCATCCTCGATCTCGAGGCCGTGACTCGCGGCCAGGTCCTTCGCCAAGACCCACGCTCGGCAGGCCCGTTCGGGCTGGACGTCTTTCCGATCGGCGTGATACTCAACGAGCGCTTCAACGACGAGGAGATCCTCCTGGGGAGTTCGGTGCATCACCGACGCTGGCCGCGGCTTCCCTGATAAAGAGTCGGACTACCGGTGGTTCAACGCCGTCCGCACCGCCGGCAGCGTATCCCGCAGGCGGCCGTGGTCCCGCGCGAGATGCCGTTCGTATTCGATCTGGGCGTCGACGAACACACGGCCACAGGGACAGCGATAGCAGGCGTCCGGGTGGACGGGCATAGGCGAGTGTCGGGACTGCGTGGGTGTGAGTCTATCTACTCGTCGGCAACCTACTCGCGAAAGTTCTCGCCCGACCACTCGAGATCGGGTACGTCCGCGCCGTCGATCTCGAGGTCGGTGAACATCGCTTTCAGACGTGGGGCGTGTTTGGCTTGGAACTCGTAGGTCGTCCCGTCGGGCATTCGTAACTCGAGGGTATCGCCTTCGCTGGCCTCGAAAGAGTCGGTCTCGTCAGTCATCGGCTAACGCCTCGAGCGTAACAAGACCCCCACCGACACCGGCGACCATGAGCGGTTCGCCGTCGAAAAACGCCCGCACGGCCTCGAAGGCGTTTGATCGGTTCCCGTCTTGTGGCAGCGTCCGATACACTTCGCCCGTCTCGTAATTTCGAATGTCGACGCTCCAGCCGTCGCTGGATTTTCCACAGAGGATTTCAGTCTCGGATTCGGGATGGTACCACGTCGTCTTATCCCATCGGCGGCAGGTGACGATCCACCCGTCCGGGGACCGCACGTCGAAGACCGAGACATGCTTGCAGAGTGTGCCGAAGATCCCTTCGTAGGAGGGTTCGGGACCTTCGTAGCTCGTATTTGTCGCCATACCTGATCGTTCGGAATCCGCCTAGAAAACGATACCGCCGGCAGGCTACTCGTCGTGATCTAGCAGGCGGCCCCCGCTCACCCGGTCGAACCGCTCGAGGACCCACAGCCACACCAGCAAGGACAGGAACAGCACGACGAGACCGACGAGACCGCGACCGGTTTGGACGACCGCCTCGAGCGGGCCGTAGTCATACCAGTACCAGACGCCGGCGCTGGCGAGTCCGAAGAGCGTCATAAGGCTGGCCAGAGTGGCAAGCGAGACATGTCCCCAGCGCGTCTCGAGTCGGTACGTATCAAGCGTCGCGAGCGGCCCCTCGAAGGCAAACGCAAGCGCGCCGAGAAGCGCGTACACGCCGAAGCCAACACCGGCCACGGCGACTACAAGGCGGGTACATTGGACAACGAGCCCCTGAAGGAATAGCGCTTGGTCCTGAAACTGGGCGTTCGCACCTGCGATCGTATCCGGGTACGACTCTGGATTCGGATACGGCGGGACCGTGGTCTGAACGAACGCCTCGAGTGACTGTATCCCGACGGCGATCAATACGACGGCCCCGACCGACAGGCCAGCGACGAGTTTCCATGTCGCCGGCAAATCCTCCGCGTTCGGTTCAGTCACCGGTTCTGTCGCCATATGAACGGGTTCGGAACACTCCTAGAAAACGATACCGCCGACAGTCGGAACTTCAAAACGCCGTTCCAATTCGGTAGACGAGGTATACCAGAGATCCGTACCACACGACAGTAAAGATGGTTGTAAGAAAGGCACCGATCGGGTACGAAATCGATCGTAGTAGAGTCTCCGTCCATGGTCCAAACCGTCCCTCCATTCGGTCGCCAGAATCCGCCGCATCGGTCTCCATACATGACAGTTCGCCATTCGGTCGGATAAACGTACCCCTCACAACCGCCCCGATTCGCCTGTTTTCGCACCCCTCGAGCCCGCGAGCGCCCCGATTGTCGGGATAACACTTATCCGTATAATTCACGTATCTGATTCATAGGATTCGGGCGACTCGGCCACCCGAGCCCGCCGGAATCGGTGAGATAGATATGAGCGTCGATCACCAAACGACAACGACAGGCGAACAGCCCCCGCGGGACGACCCGCTGGCACGATTGTCAAGCGACGAGGTCCTGAAATGCCGGGACCCGGCGACGGGCTACGTGTGGTTCTACGATGTCGCGGACGGCGTCGTGCGAAAGTACCACTGCTACCACGGCTACGCGCCGGAGTTGGTCTCGCGGACCGAGGCCGCCGAGACGATCGGGCGGGCCGGCGAGGTCGCGACCGTCGGGGAGCAGCATCTCGAGATGTTACGGAGGGCTGGTGAATGAGCGCGAGCATTATCGACTGGTGGCAGTGTGCGGACTGTGGCGAGTCGGGTTCAAGCGGCGTCCCGCACTGTCCCGAATGCGGATCGATGCAACTCGGATCGCCGGAGAAAATCACGGATCTCCCGCCGTGTTGGAAAGAGTCCGATCTTGCGGCCGCCCGAGGCGTCGATCGGCTATTTGTCCACCTTGACGGCCCCGGGTTCATCGGTGTTGAGGATGGAACCGCCGAACTCGTGACTGCCGACCTCGCTCGCGGGGAAGAACCGGACCCGGAAACCCGGCCGGCGACACTCGAGAACGTGCAGGAACTCGCGGCGAACTACAACGACGAGTTCTACGGCGACGATAACCACTCACTCGAGGCGGCAGGTGAGACCAATGGCGAGTAAAACGGAGCGGTGGGAACGCGCCGGACGGCCGATGCCGACGGGTGCTGTCCGTCTCGAGGGACCCGACCGTGGCGAGTGTGCGTTCGAGTGCGGCCGGCGCGCGGACTATCTCGTCAAAGCCGAGGCCGAATCCGGCGCGACGGCAACAACGCGCGTCTGTGAGACCTGCAACGACGAGCATCGGATTTGGGCCGAGCGGTACCTTCCGCCAGAATCGGACGGTGAGAACGCATGAGCGACCACGAAACGCTCGACGAAATCGCCGCACAGGCAGCCGAGGAATGGGACTATCGGGCCTTCGATGGCGAGTTCGGGCAAGAGCAACACGTCTCGATTCCGTGCCAACTCCGGTTCACCGACGAGCCCGAGCAACAGACAGAGAAATTCCATACGGCGCTCGAGGTGCATGATCTCACGCCACTGGATGCACGGCCCGTCTCGGATACCGAGCCGTTCTACGACGGCGAGATTTGTTCGACGGACCACTACAACCGACTCCGGGTGTTGGTGTTCCGGGGCGACCTGATTCGGATCTATCCCAAGGACGGCTACGTGCCCGACCCCGAGGAACTGGCGCGGCTCCTCCATGCGATTACCGTCGGGTTCCGGGCCGACGTGGAACACGATCCGATCGAACGTGACGGGGACGACGATGAGTAGTCACGTCCTCGCGCCCGACGGCATGCTCGAGGCCCACTGCGACGACTGTGACTGGACCTACGAGCGGTCGCTCGAGGCCGGCGACGACCTCTCTATCGAAGACAATCAGGAGATCGCCGAGCGCGTCGTGCGAAACCACGAGTACACCTGCAAGGCGACCGGCGACGGGTGGGGCGAGACGGCAACGGTCGCGTTCGACGGCGTCGGGGGTGACAGCTAATATGGTCGAAACACCGGCCGACAAGATCGATATCGAGGACTACGACAGCATCGACTCGTACATCGACGACGCACTCGAGGCCGGCTGGACGCTCGAGGCCGAGGACTTCGAAGGCCGCCCGTGTGCGTACTGCGGAGACCTGATCGACTACGCCGACGTGATGGGCGACCCGGAGTTCGACGTGCCGACCTACGATATTCGGGTCACAGACCCCGACGCGGACGGGCCAGAGCCCTATATCGATCGGCATTACTTCTGCTCAGCGGACTGCCGGGACACCGCGCGCCGGAGTACCGAGTGGCATCTTACCGGCCAGACCGAACACGTCGAACCGGACCGAATCCACATCGACGACGTGGAGGGGATGATCTAATGGCCGCGAGTAACGCCGACCACCGCACGCGAGGCCGTGACGCCGACACGATGGAACGGGTCACGTTTCGGACGACCGGCGGGCAACTCGAGGCTCTGGAGTCGTTGGTCGATGCGGGCCAGTTCCCGAATCGGAGCGCCGCGATCCGCGCGGCGATTCGACAGCTCGTCGGCGACGATTCAGCGGAAACGCGAGGTGAGCAACAGTGACCTACCAGAACCTTGACCGACAAGCACAGACCGCCCGCCAGCGTCTCGTCGAAGCCAGCGGGACGCCCTTCGCCCCGTCGCCGGAGATCCGGCCCGTCGTCGCCGTGATCGACGGCCGCAAACGCAACGACGAGATCGATCCCGCGGCGTGGCGACGGGCGCTCGAAGCGGGCGACGGCAGCGTGGCGGTATACTTCGAACTCGCGGGCGATCATGAGTGGTGGCTCGCCTACGACGACGACCGGGAGTACGGGGAGTACGAGGGGCCGTTCCACCAGTGGTCGCGGTATCCGACCGGCCCGTGGGACCACAGTGCCGTGACCGGTGGGATGTTGGAGATGAACCTCGAGAACGTCTACGGGGTGTCCGACCGCGACCGGGAGTGTGCGGTGTATCGCTCGCGGGTGGTTCGGCTCGAGGACGCGCCTGAGTTCGTGCGACGGGAGGTGAGCGACCGTGACTGACCCAACACCCATCCGCCGACTCGAGGAAACGCCCGACGGCCTTCGCGTCGTCGTGAAGAACCTGCGTGAACTGTACGACTACCGCTCGGCGAACGCCCTCAGCGCGGAGTACCCGGCGCTGTACACCGACTGTGTCCCCGCGAAAGGCGGCCCCGAGCGGGTGCGAATCGCCAGCGCCGCCCGCTACGGTGACGCGACCCGGTGGGGCATCCACGGCGCGAACGGGATCTACGCGGAGGTCGGCCTTCGCGAGCGCGAGCTGTCCGACGGCGAACGCGCCTACTGTGAGGAGCATCCGCTACACAACGCCGTCGAGTCGGTCGTCGAGTTTGAGATTCCACACCCGGAGGCACTCGCGGCGGCGATCGCCGACCAAGACCTCGGTAGATTCGACTGTCTCGGGGCCGTAATCCGTGCCGACGGCCGTCGGCATGACGTACTCACGACGATACAGGAGCGGATCGAACGCGAACGCCTACGGGCGAACCAGTTGCACCCACGCGAGGGGATCATCACCGATGTCGATCCCGAGTGGGACCCGTCGAACGACCACAACGACGGGACGGCCCGCGAGCACCTGCATGACATGGCTCGCTCGCGGAAGGACGCCCACTTACAGGACTTCGAGCCCGTGGCCGGCCTCGAGTACTGGGCGTTCTGGTACGCCCGCTCGCGGGCGCTTGACTGGTATGAATCCGACCTCGAGCCGTGGGATATCGTCGGGCTCGACGTGGTCGACAAGGACGGTTGGGCCTACTGTCAGGAGTGTGGCGCGGTCGCGCCCGCCGAGCGGTTTCTCCGGGTCGATCTCGAGCGCGTCGACGCAACCCGGCGGGCCTGCGATCGGTGTGCGGATCGCAACACAGCATCCGAGTACTGTAAGACCTACAGCGCCGCAAACGTTGCTGCGGCGCGGGATCGGCGCGTGCAAGACCACGGCGAGGGCCAGCGGAATCTTTCAGGCAAGTACGAATGAGTGCCGATATCGCCCGTCGGTCACACTGCGCGGCCCAGATACTGATTACTTATTTGAGAGGACAAACCCCTCTCCGTTTTCGATGTGGGCGTTGGTTTCCTCAACCACAGTTCTATCATAGCATTGACTGAGTGCATTAGTTGCGTTAAAATGCACATCACGACCGCGATAACAAGAATAGACCCACTCTCTGGTAACTCGATAGTATGTTGCGTCCCGTCCGCGTTTGAGAATTTCAAAATTCTCTGACTGTTTAGATCGTGCCTGCAAGTCATTTCTCAGCCCTTCCGTATTATCTATATCTTCCAACAGTTCGTGGAAATCACGTACAGGTACAGAATAATATCTTGCAGCACGGTTTGCGACATGGCCAGGGATCGGATGAGAATATTCCTCGTCCTCGATCATACAAACTAGCTTGCACCTGCAAGGTGATATGTTTTGTTGCTTCTTAAGATATTATCGAATTTAATGCTAATATGAAAGTCTATTTTTTCTAGCAACCGACAGCGATATCCGATACTGTTTTCGTACCAGTAGGACAAGTGACAGTCGCGGCGCGCTCGAGGCCCGCCGCACGGCCGGCCGTTTTCGAGGATTAGTCGACTAGTTCGGATTCGGTCGCCCGGTTCGTTACCTCGAGCGGGTGAATCTGGCCACACGTCTCGCAGCGTTTCTTGCGCTCTTTCGAAACGCGACCGTCCTGCTCGTCAAGCATGACCCACTCATCGACGAGCGCCGGGTCGTCACAACAGCCGACGCCGTCGACCTCCGCGCCACGGCCGCAGGTGTGGGCCTTGGCCGTTCCCCAGTTCTTTTGAACGTGATCGCCGCAGTAGAGACACTCGAGGATAACGACGCCGTCTCGAGTGCCGACCTTGGCCATGTTCTCGGTCGTGCCGGGATAGGAGCCGTCGATCTCGTCGGTTTCGGTCATGGGTCCTCCGAGTGGTCGGTGTCCGATTGTAGTGACCGTTCTAATTCATCCCGGGCATCAACGACATTCTCACGGAACTCGTCAAACGAGTCGTCACCCGATAGCGACGTTGATGTGTACGAGAGTAGTGCCTTTGCCTGCTCTCGCGTGAACTCAGGCTGTACAGTATCGCTCGTCTCTGTCTCGATTGTGTCGTTCATGGTATGAATTTGAATGTCGTCCGTACTAGTTCTATCGCCGACAGTCCACTAGCGCCCGTACTCCGCCAGCGTCTCCCCTGCATAGCGCACCCGAACACGCCCACCCGCGACCGTCCGCGAGTATCGTTACCAGTGCTACAAGTGCGATTGTGCCAACGACGGGGCTGATGCCCCTGTCTGGGCCTGTTACCATTTGAATCGGCGGGTTTCCCCACCTACACAGACATTCAGGTTCGACAAGCAAATAGTATACGGTATCCTGTATACAGTATCCAGGAAGCGGGAAACGGAAAACCGAGACCGAGCTACCTACAACGTGTCTTCGGATACTTGATCCGCGGCGCGTTCAGCCTTAGCGCGCTCGTAGGCCCGCTTTCCGTCTGCCCACGTCGTCAACAGTTCCTCGTCAAGATCGGCGATCGCATACCGGAGCAACAGCCGGATCGCATCGGCTTGGGTCTCCGGCGATTCGTCACGCCCGAGTTCATCGGCAGCCTGTTGGGCAAGCGCGGCGAGCTGTCCCGCGTCGTCAAGGCCAGCGAACAACGCCGAGAGTCGGCGGTCCCGCGTGGTCAGATGTTCGGTCGCGTCGCCGTCGTCGATCGCCACGAACGCATCGGCGATCGCATCCTCGAGCGAATCAGGACTATCGTCGTCTTCGCCGGCCGTCGACGCGGAAGCTTCGGCCTCATGGAGTTTTTGGCTACCCGATTCTTGGAGTAGTTCTTCGGCTTTATCGGTGTCGTCGGTCATGGTTATCTGGCCTCGAGTCGGTCGAGTAGATCGTCGGTCAGTTCCTGGTACGCCTCGCGTGCGCGGACGCCGGTGTCGAGTAGTTCGTCCTCGTCGACGGCAAAGATCGTTCGGCCGTTGCCTTGCTCGCGGCCGATATCAGCATTTTTCGAGACTCGCGGGGCAACGATGTCGGGGTAAAGCTCCTCGACGGTCGACGCGAAGGCTTTGTCTTGGGGTTCCCGGCGATCGATCGCCGTCGGCGCGACCATCGTCAGTTCGGGATCGACGCCGTCGTGGCCCGCGCCGATTTCCTTGAGCGACGTATCGAGGTTCTTGACCTGATTCAATTCGAACTCCCCGGGCTGGAGCGGCGCGAGTGTCTGTTGGGCCGCAAACAGCCCGTTCAGGACGATATTGTTTTCGTTGCCCGGTAGATCCATAATGACGAGATCGTAGTGGGGCGCGAGGTCGTCTGATACGAACCCATCAAGGACCGTGAACCGATCCTCGAGCGGGACACTCGCGAGGTTGTTATTCGCACCACTCAAGCCGGGGTCGGCGGGAATCAAGTCCGGCCCTTCGCCGGTCTCGAAGGTCATGCGCTCGACAAGGTCGTCGATGTTTTGCTGGATGAACTCCCAGTTCTCGCCGAAGATCGCCGAGACCGGCGCGTCGGGCGCGAGGTCGCCGTTCTCGTCGGTCGGGATCTCGACGCCGAATTGGGTCGCGAGGTCGTTTTGGGTGCCCGCCAGATCGATCACGACAACGTCGAGGCCGTGGTCTTGGGCCGCCGCGACCGCGACGTGGGCGCTCGAGGTCGTTTTCGACACCCCTCCTTTTTGCACGTATGTCGCGAGTCGTTTTATTTCGTCACTCATGGCTGCCCTCCGCGGCGAGTCGGTCGGCGTGTTCGGCGATCACTTCCCCGTGACAGGCCGGCCCGTCGGCCTCGAGTCGATCCTCGAAGTCCGCGCGGAACAACTCGATGCACTCCGCGCGGCCGTAGTCGTCTTTGGGATACGGGTTGCCGAGCCACCCGCGCTTGCCGATCTCGGTGTTGTTCAAGTGGGCGTCGCCGCGGTCGCCGCGGCCGACGTAGATATCGGTCTCGTCGTCCCGGCAGTGACCGACGAGCGTTTTCACGCCGCCGTCGAGTCGGGTTTGTGCAGTCTCTGTCATGCTCCGTATACAGGATACAGTATACCGAACACATATACCTTATCCAGACAATCGGATTCGGTACTCGGAATATACTTACCAGTGACGTAGTTCAGAACACAGTACACCGGTGTTATTCGCCTCAGAAACCGACCGTCGCCCGCTACGGCTCGCCAGAGGGGCGGCAACAGCCCGTGGGTCCACGCCGGCAGACGCGACGGCCACGCACGGCTTTCGGGCCATGCAGTAAAGCGATTGTGGTGGCCAACGGACACACCGCGTGCCGAGTGAAAAGTGAGCTAGTCGTCGCGGTTGACGATGCGTGCAACCCGCGTGTTCTGTTGGGTCTCACAGACCGGGCAAGTATGCAGCGACGGTGGCTCGAGCAGATACTGGAGCCACACATGCCGACAGGCCTGCCCCTGAATCGGAGAGAGTCGCCCGCGCTCGAGGGCAACCGTTTCGAAGTCTTCCGAGCCACAGTCCCAACAGCGCGGGTAGCCATAGCCCGGTCCGGGCGTCTCGCGGCCACAGTCTCGACAGCGGTAGGCCGGAGCGATCGGTAGTGGTCCGATCGGCAGTATCTGTGCGACCGGGCGGCCGTTCGCATCGGTCGGATACGCAGGCTCGTCAGTTTCGAATAGTCGCTCGTCGAACGTGTCATCCGGTGGCCGATGCGTCGAGACCGGTTCATCGGCGTCATCGACGACCGCGTTCAGCGAGGACTTACAGTAGGGGTGTCGGAGCGAGTACCAGCCGTCGCGTTCCCGGTGGGTTTCGATATTGTTCGGGTGCGCTTGACACTCCGGGCAGTAGAGATTCGTGTAGCGGCCGTCGGGGATCGTGTTAGGATTGACCATCGGTGTCCTCGTGGGTCTCGAGTCGATCATCGAACCACTCGACAGTCGCCAGCACGTCGCCGCTTTCGGACACGATCTCGTCGCCCTCGAGTGCGACCAACTCCTGTGTGACCGGGCGGTCGGTCTCGCCGAGTTTCGTGTTGCAGTCCTCGCAGTAGACCGCGTCGGGCGTGTAGAATCGCAGCGTCGCGTACCAGCCACACTCGGCACAGGTCCGCCAGCGGTCGTTACTCGGCATCGATCTCCCTCCGAAGATCCATCATCCGAATCGCCGCTTCACCGACGAAATCAGCGTTCGCATCGAACGGCGTATGCCCCAAGAAGTGGGCACCGACCTGTTCGACCGACGCGGCGACGAACATGTGTTCGCAAGCGTCGTGTGGGCATCGGCCCGTGATTTGGTCGTCACTCGGCACTGTCGGGCACCTCCGGCGGGTCGGCGATCGCCCGGTCGACGCCGTAGCGCCCGTAATTCGCGTTCGCGGCGATATACAGCGCCGCGGCTTCGGCCGTCCACTCCCCAGCGTCGATCCGTTCGCTGGCCGTCTCGAGGGCGGCCGCATCCTCCCGAAGCGAATCGGCCATATCGGCCATGTCGTCGGTGTTGACCTCCCCATGGCAGTTGCACAGCCAGTAGGGGTCGTCCTCCGAAAGGAGCCCGGAGATCCCCACGTCGGTCTCGAGGGCGTCTTTGGCGGCCTGTCGGCCGTCGGTGTTGTTGCGTTTCATTCGCTCTCACGCTCCGTTCGCGCGTCGGGATGAATCGGCCCCAGCACACGGAACTTCGCCTGAAAGTCCGACCGGCGCATGTAGTTGCCCGCGCCCTCCGAGTCACTGTACTCGCGGGCGAGATCGGCGTGTTCGTAACAGCCGACCGCGTCCTCGAAGCGGGCAAACACCGCGTCGGGCAGGGCCTCGAGATTGAGGAAGCGGACCACCTTCTCGTCGGTCCGCTCGTCGTCGGTCTCGTCGAACACGTCGCCCCACGTTCGGTCGGGCAGGTCGGTGATCACGACCCACGACCACCCGTCGGGCTGGTACTCGCAGACGGTGCCGAGTGTCGCGTCGTTCTCGAGTCGCGGGTAGCGACGGGCGCGGTCGGCGTGGACCGTCGGGACGGGCGCGGTGCTACTCATAGCTCTCCTCCGCAGTCGGGACAGTGGGGCCGTTCGGTGCGGAAGGTTGCCAGCGTGCGCGAGACACGGTCGCGGTCGCAGTCGTCGTTCGGGCACTCGAGAGTCTTGGTTTCGATTTGCATCTACTCGTCGCCCCCGCGGTCGGCGTTCGGAAGCCACGCTTCGCGCCACGTCACGCGGGCCGACGACCGGAAGCGGTCGCACGTATCACATTCCCACTCGAGGTCACCGGTCTCGCGGAGAGTGCCGTCACAGCGGTCGCCGTACTTATCGCAGGGGTCGCCGTCCTGGGGCGTCGTGCGGAACCACTCGAGACAGCCTTCGGAACACCAGCGGCGGCCGTTCACGTCCTCCACGTGGCCGTCGCAGTCGGGCCGGAGACAGTCGTCGCCGATCCCGGGCACCTGTTCCGGGCCGATCTCGCGGTCGCCGATCTCGGTCAGGACGGTTCCGAGTGCTGGGTCGTCGACCGCCTGATACTCGTCGTCGCCGGTTTTGACGAGCGTGCCGGGCCCGAGTGTTGGTTCGGTACTCATGCTTTCACCAGCTCGCAGCCCTCGGGCAGCGCCGATCGTGCGGCCTCGAAAACACCGTCGGCGTGGGCCTCGACCTTCTCGGTGTCGCCGTACATCGAAACCGTGTATCGGACCTTGGACGTTTCCCACGCCCGCACGTCCATGTGTTCGTGGTCGTCGGTCCGGTCGCCACCCTCGAGCGGTGTTTCTTCCGCGAGGTAGTCCCCGACGGCCATGTCGGCGGTCACGAGCGGCCCTGCGCCGCGGGCTTCGTTGCCTTCGGCCTTGATCTCGACCTCGAAGCCGTCGCCCCACGTCGCCATGGATCCTTCCCAGTCGTCGTTTTGCTCCTTTCCGCTGGTAGATTCGGACGACATTACGCCGTCACCTCCCCGAACCGTTCGGCTTCCCACTCCTGGCGCTGTGCGAGCAGGGCCTCCCTGCGGCCGGTGAGCGAGTATTCGTTGGTCCGCTTGTCGCGTTCGCCTTTCTCGATGAGCCCACTGTCGGCCAACTCGTCAAGATTCGGATATAGTCGTCCGTGGTTCACCTCAACACCGTAGTAGTCTTCGACCTCAGCCTTGATTTTCGTCCCTTTGACCGGTTCAGTGGCAGCGATCACGAACAGCACGTCACGCTGGAATCCGGTCAGGTCAGGCACCGTCGTTCGTGGCGTTGTATCAGCCTGTGCCATATGTCAAACATCGTTATTATCGGGTATAAGCGTTCCCCCGACAGCGGGATTTATCGATCTCGAGTTGCGATAAGTCGATTGGTTAGTCAGATATCCGACTACAAAACAGACTGCTACTCGTTTTGGGAGAAGCGAATCAGCACATCAAATCACTGGCCGTCTTCCGGCCCGCGAGGATCGGCTCGATATGCTCCTCGGCGAGCTTGAGTTGTGCCGTGTGCGGAATCTTCTTTCGCAGTCTGTCACGCGACATTCAGTTCCACCTCGCAGTTTGGACAGGTGTGTTCGTCGCCTTCTGGCGGAGTGAACGGGGTATCGCAAACAGGACATCGTGGCTTGGCCACGCTTTGGCGATCGCCGCTAAGGAGATCGATGAGGTGATCCTGGCCGACCGCCTTGCACTCGAGGTCACAGTAGAGATTCCCGTACTTATCTCCTTCTCGAGTCTCACCCGACTCGATCGGCTCCCCGCAAGCTGCGCAGCTCATCTTTGCCCAGTCATCTTCGCCGTGGAGGTCCATCGGGCACAACCACGGGAACAGATGCCTCGGGCCGCCGCAGTTTCGACAGGTTTGGCTCTTGGACGAATCGCTATTCATTGTATTCCCTCGGTAGTTTCTCGAGGATGTCTCGAGGGTCATGTCCGTGGACGTGTTCGGGAACATCGGCGAACGATACCCTCTCGACGTCATCTGAAAACTCCGGTTGGAGGTTGCTATCAACGAACCCCGGAGATGCTTCTTTGACGATACCACTGCGATCGTCGACGTAGTACACGCCATGATCTTGGAACCAGACCCACATCGTCGTCTCCAGCTCCTCTGCTGGCGTGAACTTGAGTGCGTATTTCATCGTAACACCCGGTGGGACGAGTCTTGCACGGTTAGGTGTCTGACTCGCTGATGTTCTCGGTCGCCTCTGCGGGATCTATCCCTGCGCAGTCGATGCAAATCGGGTATCCGTCGCTGTCTCTCGACCATGTTTGGCCGAGTCCATGCCCGCACTCGGAGCACTTTTCCGGAATATCCGGAGAACGAATCACTTCGACGGCCTCTGCGGTCGCCTGCGCTTTTCGGACCTTCTCCCGAGCGCGGGCAAGCGTGTTGTCGAGTGTGTTCGGCGAGATGCCCATCGACTCGGCTGCGGCCTCTCGAGGGACACCCTCAACCGCGCGTAGTACGTACGCTTCCGCTTGGCGGTCTGTCAACAGACCGGCGTCGACCAACTGCGAGATCGCGTCGTCGGAGTTCATTCGTCGGCCTCGAATCGGACTGTAACTGTCGTAGTGGGGGACTCCGGGAAAGTCGCGCCGAGTTCAATTTCCCGAGGTTCCTGCATCGCGTTGCGGACGTTGCTCTCCCAGACTTCGACTGCCGTGTTCCACCATTCATCCCATTCTCCTTCCATGTCCTCGCCCTCTTCGATGCTGTCGTCATTCTGCCAGTGCTCAAACTCGTCGCGGAACTGAGACCGCTGAACGTCGTAATCTGGATGTGCCAGCGCCGGGTCGAGTTGATTGTCTGGCCGTCCCTCGAACAACGTTGCAGCCCCGATGTGGATCGGTGCCGGGTCCACATCCGCCGGGTAGTACGCGTGGTCGTCAGAGACGTACAGCGAGGCCTTTTGTTCTCCCTTGAGCGGAGGAGTGACGCGAAGAACATGGCTCCGCTGTTCGGTGGCGTCGCGGTTGTTTCGTCGGAACATCTCGAGAACGTCCTCAGGGTCGACGACGATCGTCTCGAGGTCCGCAGCCGGGTGGTTGTCGGCCGATCCGCCGTCGCCGGCAATCTGTTGGGCCATATTACTACAATATAGTGGTATACACTTATACTTTACCCCTATACAATGGTAACCTGTCCGACTTGCACGCAGGTCCAGAAAGGCGTTACAGCCCGCCCGCGGACGTTGTACGATCCTCAGCCATGGGCAAAAGGAGTCACCTCAATTGGAACAGGCTCGACTGTTCGAATGTGGTCGTTTACGATGTCGATCGCGGCCTGTCGACGAACCTCGAGTGGGTTCGGATACGGCTGACCCTCAAGCCGGTAGACCGATCGGCGGCTGCATCGCATGTACTTCTCCCGTCCGAGATGGAGGGCGACACCGAACTCAGACGTGTGCTTTAGCGCCTGAACCCAGTCGTACGCTTCCATATCCGGGTCATCCGCCTCGGGGTCAGCGTACTCCCAAAGGCGATCAACTGCCGGGCGATCCGGAGCCCAGAGGATCGAATCCGCAATATCCTGTAAGGTAGGATGGTCCGAACTCATCGGTCTCCGGGCACCTCCTGGTACTCGTCGGCTTCCTCGAGCGGGTACCGTGCCATCGGCTTCGGATAGACGTCGTGGCCTTCGATCACCGACCGGATCTGCCGGGCTGCGTTCTGGTCGCGATCGCACGGTACAGCTCGCCCGTTCGTTCGGTCCCGTAGACGAATCCCGTTCCGTCGTGGCGGGCATACCACGTATGTTCGGCGTCACTCATACCCTCGTGGGCCGGCTCGTGTGCGGAGAGGTAGATGTCGTCTCCGGCCGTCTCGAGGACATCGAGCCACTCATTGGGCGACAGCGACGGAGACTCGAGCGACCAGACATCCGACTCGGCGACCGCGTCGGCCACCTGCTCGACGAGCGGATCGTCGTAGGTTGCGAGCGTTTCGGCGAACGTCTCGAGGCGCTGTTCTGCTTCTTCGACAGTTTCGGTCGTCATGTCGATAACCCGCTCGAGAGTCGAACTCGAGATGTGCCAAACCGGGCCTACTGCTCGCAGTTCGAGCAGTGACGAATACGAGTATCCGTACTATTCACTGGAGTCACCACCGAACGGCGTATCTTCTCGGTCGACGAACTCGAGGTTCCCGTAACTGACCATCCGCTTGAGCAAATCCGAGCTGGTTCCGTATGGCCCGTTGTAGGTTCCGTCAGAGTCGGACCGGAGATGTGTGATACGACGGATTTCACCGTCCCACACCCAGTACTGGTGGCCGTACTCGTCGTCGTACCGAACGGCGATCTCGCCAGCACCGTCCTGTAGTTTCTCGCGGACCTCCGCTGCTTTCTCGCGCTTGGTACGTGAAGACATTACACAGGCACCTCGTCACCGACCAGGACATCGTCCTGTGATTCATCTATGAACTGTCGGAACTCGGCGTCGTCAAGCGAGTTCGTTCCCGAGAGTTGTGCGCTGCCGTCTTCGGTGAGGAAATCCGGCCACCACATGTCAGCCATTCGCGCGGCCTTCAGCAGTTCGTCCTGAAGGTTATCCGGATCTCCAACGATGAACACCGTCCGCGTGTTCTCGTGAGTCGTATGGTCGCCGTCGGCAGCGATCTCAATCTCAAGGACGCGCTTGGTTCCTTCGGAAGAATCCTCACACGCCACTGTCGTCACCCCCGCGGTCAGTATCCGTGCGTACGTGTCGCTCGACTCTCTCACCTTCGCAGTTGGTACAACGCTTCTTCGCGACGGTCCTATTCACACCCGCGTTCGCTTCGACGTAGTGGACCGTGCGAAGCTCACAGTCGGGACAGTAGTCGCGTTGTGCTCCAGTTGCGTCGGCGCAAACCCCTTCGTCTTCGGTAGGGTTTGTGTCGGCACAATCCGACTCGTCGACCACCATCTCCTCCTCGATCTTCGCGGCCAGCGTCTCGCCGTTCTCGCGGAGGTGGTCGATATAGTCCTCTTTCGTGTGTCCGATCATTCGAGCCCCGCACTTCGGGCAGGGGTCGCGGTAAGTGCCTTTCTCGACTTTAGCGTCGTTCTCAGACATGAGAATTAACCTCCGATTTGTCTTCTTCCGTTTCGTGGCTATCATGTAGGTCACTTGCAGCGACCTCATCGATGAACGGGAGATCTTGTACCGACTTGATTACGTCTCCAGTCGTCGTCCATCGATCGAAGTCGTCTTTCAGGTCGCGATCTCCGAGACGGCTCCAATCTGGATCTATTTCCGCTACGTTGCCATCGACGTGGAAACGCATCAAGCCGAACGTGTTATGGAAGTAGTCAATCGACTCCGGGCCGTCCGGTGTCCATGTCACTTCGAGCGTGACACGCTTGGTCCCATTTCCGGACATATCACCACTCACCTCCGATGGTTGCGCTCGTTCGACGATCGACCGTCACGATAACGTCGCGATGGATCGGACCACGCTGGAGGAGCGTCGTCTCCTCGCGCTCGAACGCAGGGAACGAACGCATTCCCCACGAGTTCCAGCCGAACGTGATGACCTTGCCGTCGTCGCCGACGAGCTGGTTGAACTGCTCGAGGGCAGCGTAGACGTCCATCGCGTGCAACCCGTCGTATTTCGTCTCGGCTTGTTTCTCGTCGAACGGCGGGTCGAAGATCACCGTATCGAACGACTGGGCGTCGAAGTGATCGGCGATCTCGGTCACGCAGTGGTGCGTGTCGGCGTCGCGGTCTGGGTTGAGGTCGTTGCGGATGATCTCGCCGTCGTGCTGGAGCTTCGTCTTCCCCGCGCACGCGTTGAGAACACGACCGTTCATGTGCTCGCGAACGATGTCTCGAGCCGGCGTGTACTCGAACGTCCATCGCGAGAGCATCCGCGCGGACCCGTCGGAGTCACGGCCGCCGTTCGATTCGATGCCGGTCGGCTCTTCGCGAAAGACCTCATCGGCGGACCTTGCACTGTCGCTACTCATCGTTATCATCCTCTGCAGGCCAGATCTCACGGCCATCGGGAAGCTTCACGACCTTGGCCGTCCCTTTCTTACTGTACTCAACAAGGTTCGTCCGGTTGTACGACCCGCCGTGATCAAGCGTGATCGGTCGTTCAGCACCCTCATTGACCTTGAGTACCGTCTTCTCTACCTCACCACCAACGGCTTTGAACGTGACCGTCTCCCCTTCCTCTGGGAATTCGTCAATAGCCGTCGTGTACTCGACCTCGGTGATTTCACCAATCACATCGGTTTCGCCGAGTGTGAACGATACTGTCTCTCCGACATCGTGATCGAACAGCCCGCCGCTTTCGTTGTCAGACTCTGTTGCGCTCATGCAGTGATCGCCTCCGTTCCCTCCTCGAGCAGCTCGCCGTCGCGACCGTAGACGCGAGCAATTGCGTCCTCGGACATATCACTCAACACCTCCAAACCCATCAAGATGGTCTGGCATTCCGTCCGGCGCACCCCCTTCGTAGAGCCGGGTCGGATCTTGCTCGTCCCTGTCCCCTCGAATTTGAGGTCCGATAGACGGCTTGCCGTAGCGACCCAGCACAGTCACTTTTCCACAGTTCGGGCATCGCCACACGACACCGCGATCGACCGTATCGTCCAAGGAAATCGGCTCCATTTCTGTTCCCGTCGGCCCGCCGCTACGGCAGTCCTCGCACCGAACATCGAGGTCGATAGTCACCCCCGCGTTCGGATACGATGTTGTCGTTTTCGGATTAGTGTCAGACATTTCAGTCAGCACCTCCGACGTTGGCGATGTTGTTCTGGTAGCCGTCGTACATCTCCTGAACGAGTGGATCGTCATTTCTGAACAGATGCACCCGCAGACAGTTTCCACAGAGGTCAGGGATTGCAGCCCACCGATTGTCGTCAACGAACTCGTGTAGATCCCACAGAGTGTCAGGGTAGTCCTCAATGAGTGAAGCGATGTCTGCCGACAGGTCGATGCCACACACTGGTTCCCCATCCTCATCGAGGATGTGTTTCGGATAGCTGCATGGCGACAGCTGGTCCTGGTACGTCTCGTTTTCGGTCATTACGCAGATTCACCCCGTTCGATGCGGAACGATCCCAGCTCGGACGCGAGCAGGCGTTCGAGGTAGTCCTCGTTTGCGACACTGACCGTGTCGAGTGCATCCTCAAGTGCTGCATCGACGTTCTCGTCAATTTCTCGCTCGTATCCCGGCTTCTCCGGGATATCTTCGCGAGTGATTGCGTTTGCAACTTGATCGCTCGACTGTCTCTCTGCCATATCCACACATTCTATCTCCATGACCATATACTTTACTCCGTAAAATATGTAGTATACCACCAGTACATACTTGGTAATGGACATCGTAGGATTTTCTATGCAGGGATCGCCAATTTCGGAACAGATGAACGCGGATTACGAGCCTACCGACGATGATGAGAAGGTCCTCGAAGTAATGAAATCCGAGCCCTGCGGCCGCGTAAATCCATATCTGGTACGAGAAGAAACCGAACTCAGCAAACAGCGCGTCAGTAACTCGTTCCGGCAGCTCGTCGCGAGCGGCTGGGTCGAAAAGCGAACACGTGCGCTGTACGATCTCGTCAACGACCCACGCGAAAACTAATCTTCGTCTTCTTCGTCGATTCCCATCGTATGCTGGTTAGCGCCGGCCTCACGATTCGTCTCGAGAATATCCTGTAGGTCGGCGATTTCGTCGTCGGACAGTCCCCGGTCGTCGTCTCCCATACGATCCTATACGACAGTCTCACAGATAAGTGGCACAACCAGATTCTTCGCAGTGGCCGTTGACCGCCTTCTATGGACTTCACTTACGAGGAGGAGACCGGCGAAGTCGTGATTGAGATTCGTGCCGGCTCCACCACGGTCGAACATCGAGTCTCTCCGGACGAACTCGAGAGTATAGAATACAAGGTTCAGCGAACGATGGCGATCTCCGGAGTTCGGCCTCGAGACTACATGCTCGAGGGCGAAGGCGATTCCTAGCTATATCTGATCTCCGAGTATATCATTCCCGGAGCGCTTGATACTCGTCCTTAGAATCAGTCCACTTGTAGACGACACCCGGCACCGGCTCACCGATCCACTCGAGGAATCGTGTGGTCTCGGTCGGCCGGAGTTGGACTCGCTTGCCTGCCCGCGTCGGCTCGAAGCCCGCCGCCTCGAGTACGTCCATGATCCACGCGGCGCGGGCGTCGGCTTCCGCCGAGAACAGCGCCGTCCGTTGGGAATCGTACTCGCCGGGCCACTGAAGCCCACCCGCAAGCGCGTACCAGACGCGAGCGGTGTGTGCGGTCGGCTCGTAGCCCTCGGGTGGCCGGCGGTCGCCGTCGGTCCACTCGACATACCGCGAGAGGGTCGCGTGGGCGTGCGTTCGCACTCGGTACTCGAGTTGTCGGTTCTCGCCGCCGTCACGTTCGCGGACCGAGTGCGTGAGCCATTCGAGTTGGTCGGCCAGCCACGTCGCGAGCGGTTCGTGGACGGTGCCGACCACGAGGTGTTTGTTCGGGCCGTTGCCGGCGATCGTCGCACCCGCGAGGAGCAAGCCTTCGACCGTCTCGCGTTGGTCAGCGGAGAGCGGTGGAAACTCGCAGTTCGGGCCGGACCAATGTCGAGAGAGGCGCTGGTAGGACCCACAGCCACGTGGACACTGGTAGCTGTCGTCGCTCATGGGAGCTTTTTCTTTGCCTTCTCGAGTGCGTCTGAGACGTTCTTGTGGTCGTGGTCGCCCTTCCGAAGCCCCCAGCTATTCCGCGAGTTGCCGCGGATCTCGACACCGTAGTACGCCCACGCCTGCCCGGGCGAAAGGCCGCGTTGCATGAGGCCGTTGACGACCGACTCGACGTAGCGTTGGCCGTCCTCGAGACCGTCGCGCTTGCGGACGACAAGCGGGTACTCGTACCCCCAATCGTAATCGCAGCGGCCCCGGGCCAGTTCGTGATGGACGGCGCTAACGACATCGGGCGTCCGCTCGCTGAGGTCGCCGTCGTAGTGTTCTCGGAGGTCGCGCCGCGGGACGTTCTGCTCGCCGGTCGCGAACACAATGACATCGTTGTCCTCGTAGACGACTTCGGACTCGCCGTTCTCGACATTGCTGACCCAGTCCCACCACACCTCCTCCATACTCTGCTGGAGCCACGCAAGCGCGTCCCGAACTTCCTCAACAGTCGTTGCGTCGGGGTGATCGGGGGCGTCGTGCTGGGCGATCGCGCTCTCGATTGTCTCGTCATCGAGGTGGTCGGTAACACTGTCGTCGCTGTCCTCAACGAATAGGACACGTGACAGTGACGGGCGGATATCCCAAGACGATTCAAGTTCCTCCCGGTGGCCGCGATCCGCGCCCGGTGCATCAACTGCTTCGACGATGTAGGAGTGTGCAGGTAACTCCCCTTCGTCAGAAGCGAGTTCTTCGATAACACGCCAGATGCCATTGTTCTCAGTTTCGTAGACAGCACCCTCTTGGAGCGGAAGTTCTTCGCCGCCGTCGGCGACGATCTCCGGCTCGCTTTCGTCCTCGTCGCTGTGGACCAAACCCGCATGGACAGCGACGCCGTGTTCAGTGTCGAAATCGTCGCCACACTCCTCGCAGGTGTGAGTTTTCGCTTCCTCGTCGTCGCCGTCGTCGGCAAACTCCAGTTCGAGGACAATCGTCCACTCCTCGTCGTAGCCGATGCCGCCCGTGTCCGCAACGGTGATCGTGACGGTGTTGCCGTCGCGCTCGACCGTCACGTCCCGGCTGCCCGGCAGGTCCTGCATGTCGCCCGCGATGAGGTCGAAGTAAGTGCCGTTCTTCTCGTACTTCGCGGGGCCGTTGATGTACAGCCGGTCGCCTTTCTTCTCCCAGCGGTTGACCTCGGTCTCGTCGGTTCGGTCGTCGCTGTAGTCGTCGGTGAGGTTGGTGTAAGTGGCCGATTCGAGCGTGACGGTTTCAGCGTCGGTGAGTTCGGACATCATCTATCTCCTCGTACATGGTAGTAATGCACCCACCATAATAAAGGTTTGGTTGTATTACTACCAACCGCGCGAGAGACGACAATGCATCCGTTTCCCGAGTCAGTATCGGTTCGCAGAAGGAGTTAGCTGCTACCGGAAGTCCTCGGTCCGCCCTACCGCGCCAACTCGAGGGACACGAACGCCGTCCCGGTCGCGGTGATCCACGTTGCTGCAAGCTCGTCGGCGTCGCCCTCGCGCGGGAAGACCGCCAGTTCATCCGGCGCGTCGGTGTTTTCGACCACGACATGCGCGACCGTCGGTGGGGCCGCGGGTGCGAGGTCCTGGCGGTCACACCATTCGAAGGAGTCGGATTCGGCTTCGCTCATCTTAGTCCAACACCTCGGTCGGTTCCTCGGTACGCAGTACGCCCATCGACGCCTCGCATTTCGTACACTCGCCGAACTCGGTCGTCACGCCCTCGATAAGCGATTCGACCGACTCGGATTTGCCCTCCACCTCGAGTTCGTATTCTTGACAGCCGTTCGGACAGCCCGCAACGACGGTGACGCGCTTGCGGTCGGTCGCGTGGCGGTGGTCGCTCATTCGCTATCGGCCCCTTCGAGCGCGTCAGCCAGCGTCGCCGCCCATTCCTGTTGATTACTCGTCAGTCCCGTTTCGCGGACGTTCTCGGCCCCGATCGTGCCGTCCATCGGTGGCTCGAGCCACTTCCCACGGTTGTACTCCGCGAGTTCGATCAACAGATAGCACAGCGGGTCGGGATACTCGGCTTTGATCTGGCGGGTGTGGCGATGCAGCGAGTCGCGGGCCGGGTGGTCGGTGTCGTCAGTCATTGGTCCAAAGGGTCGTCGGTCTCGCCGTCCTCGAGCTGTCGAATCGCGTTCGCTACGTCCTCGGGTGACGCTTGCTCCGAGTCGGGAATTAGGTGCGTCACGCCCGCTCACCTCGCGTCGATCCGAACGCCTCGGGGAGTGGATCGCCCACGTCACCGGGGTCGGCCGCCTCGAGTTGGGCCGCCAGAGAGTCGTCGCCGGGGTCGCGCACGCCGTAGTCCTCAAGCGCCGTGCGGACGACCTCGTAACAGGCATCGTCGCCCAGTAACTCCGCAATCTCGCCGATTGCGAGGTCTCGGTCGTGGAACAACGCCTCGAGTCGGTCGGCGTCGCGCCACCACTCCCGCGGGTAGCGAAAGACGCTTTGCTGCTCCGTGCGCTCCCGTGTGTCGGTCGGGAACGACGGGCGCTCGGGGTCGGTCGGTGCGTTCCCGCCGTAGTCGGCCAGCGTCCGTTGGGTCGTCGACGTCGAGTCGTTGGTCGCGAGGTACTCGGGGTCGTGGTCGCGGTCGAACGCGGGCCACTGGAGTGTCCAGTCGGTCGGAAGCGTTGCGTCGGTCGTCGGGGGTTGCGTTGTTGCCATTGTGAGTCCTTTCGGAGTGGTCGGGATGCTCATCGGTGCGATTCGTCGGTGCCGCCGTCGGTTACGATCCGTTCAGAGGGGGTGTCTGCCGTCGTGTATGCGGGCGTCGGCTTGGCGAAGGTCCCGCGCTGTTCGGACTCGGTAATGAGACCAAGGTCCGACAGGCGGTTGATATAGCGATAGGCCGTCGGCTTTGAACAGTCGAGTCGGTCGGCGAGATCAGGGCCGGTTAGCGAAGTGTCGATTCGCTTGAACGCGACGTAGGCGCGGGCGTAGTTGGGCTTCACGAACGCCAGCGCATCGGGGAGGTCGCCGCGGCCGTCGTAGTCAGCCGGACCGGGATCGATCGTCATGCCGCCACCTCGTCGTGTTTCATATCGATCGGTTCGTCGAACGGCGATTCACAGCCCTTGCAGTACCAGCGCGCCGCTGGGGCCGGGCCGCCGCCCGATGCGTCGTCGTAGTTCCGACAACGGCGAATGGTCGGGCTCAGACAGTAGGGGCAGCGGTAGCGCCACGGCTCACTCGGCATCGGGGGCACCTCCGGCGTTGAAGATCTCGTGATTCTCGGAGGTCCGCCCGCGGTCCGCGTCGGGATCGTAGTCGGGCCGTGCGCCCGCACCCGCTTTCAGGTCGCGGTAGCGCACGCAGTCGGGGCAGTGCCAGAGCGTGTTGGTCTCCGCATCCCCGAACACGCGAGCGAACTGTCGTGTGACCTGCGTGCCGCAGTTGCGACAGGTCGGGGCACTCGCCGACGCGTCGCCGGTCGGCGTCCACTGCGGTCGGTCGACGCTCATCGGAGATCGCCCCCATGAACGGTGACGAGTGCGGGTTCGCCGAGCGTGAGTGCCGCGGCCAGCGGGAGGGTCGACCGGATGTGACGGGTCATCGGTTCCCCTCCGTGGGGTCAGCACAGTCGTCACAGACATACAGCGGGCCAGCCGGCACACCGCCGATCGTCACCTGCACAATCTCGGTCGCAGGGGCCGATTCACAGTCTTGGCACTGTTGATCGTCGTCGATCACGCCGCCGTCGGCCCGCACCGCCTGCCCGACGATTTCGCCCGCCCGATCCCACGACTCGTGACAGTCGTCGCAGAACCGACACTCGCCTTGGTCGGTCGTCTCGTAGCGGGTGAGATCGGCGTCGCGCTCGCTGGTGCCACAGTAGTAACAGCGGTCGGCATCGATGAACACGTCTTGGGCGTCGGCGTCGTCCCACACCGTCGCCTCGCTCGGTCCCCACTGGTGGGCCTCGGTGACCGGCACGAGCGTGACGGGCTTGTCCGCGAGCCACTGGAGGACGGTCTCGCGCTCGAGCGTGTCGCCGTCGACGTAGCCCGGGAGCCGGTGTTGCCCGCCGTAGTCGGTCCCACGCCACTCGCCGTCGGTGTAACGGACCCAGTGCCACCCGTGGACGTTGCCCTCCGCACAGACGCCCGGGTTCTCGCGGAGGTAGTCCGCGAGGTCGCGGGCGATCGAGTCGTGGGTGGGCTGGCCGCCGTCGGTGACGATCTCGGGGTCGTCTCTCGAAACCGGGCCGCCACACGCTGGACACGTATCGGGTGCCTGAATGCGGTCGTATTCCTCCTCACCGGGCGTTCCGGCGACGCCGCTGTAGGATTTCTCGAGTTCGAAGGCGTCGCAGTCTTCGCAACTGAACGTCGCCGTTCGGGTCGTGTGTTCGAAGCCGGCCCCGTCACACCGCACGTCGTCGGGATCGACGCCGATCTCCTCGAGCGTTTCATCGTCGGCGTTCGACAGCGTCTGATTCGTCTTGCTCGCGTGCCCGTGGTCGTCGCGCGTCTCGCCCTCGCGGAGGGAGGCTTTCGAGTCGGGGCCGGTGCCGTAGTAGTCCTCGAGTCGTTCGGGACACTCATCGACCGTGTGTCCGGTATCTATACCGCAATAAGAGCACATTAGGCATCTCCTCCGTTGGATCGGTCGGTGGTCGTGTCCACCTTCCGCTCGGGCGGTTCTTGGCGAATATGCTCGCAGTAGATGCACTTGTAGGCGTCACGGGAATCTCCCCACTGGTAGTAGTGGGAACAATGCGGATCGGCGTCTGTGAACCACACTGGCCACCCTTCGGGGAGGTCGGTCTCGTCCTCCGGTTGTCCGGGCCCGTCGGCCCGCACCTCCCGCTCGTCGTCGGTTGGCGCGGTCGCGACCGTCTCGAGACTCTGGCCGTCCTCGGCGAGCGTACAGAGTTGGTGTTCGGTCGCCGAGTAGAAGTGATCGAACTGTGTGTCGCAGTGCTTGCAGGTGACAGCGACGCGAGTCTGATACTCGAGTTCACCGCCACAATCCGGGCAGGTGGTCGCCGTGCCGTTTTCGAAGACCGTGACCCCGCCGTCGGTGACGATCTCCGGGTCGTCGGCCGGGCGGTACGACGCCCGGACGACCGGTGGCCGGTCCTCGGCTGGCCGCCCGCGACCGTAGATCTTCTCGACCTTGCCCTGGTCGCGAAGCGTCTGAAGGTGGGTATTAATCTGGCCGCGCGTGGCCCCGAGGTCATCGGTGAGCCGAGCCATTGGAACGCCGCCGCCCGCGGCGTCGGTCTCGCCCGCGGCCGTGAGTTGCGTGATGGTTGCGTAGATGCGCTCGCGCATCTTGCGGCCACGTTCGATCTGGGTTTCCGACACCATTACGCGTCACCTCCGTTGGTCGCCGCGTCGGCCGGCGGCTCGACATCGACCGCGTCGATCGGTTTCGGCTCGAGGTCGCCGTCGAGTTTCGCAGCGGCTTCGCCAAGCGTCAGCGTGTCCTGGTACTCACCCGCGCCGTCGGTACCGACCACGCAGTAAGGGTCGTCGGCCGACGGTTCGGCCGGGAACAGGTACTCCGTGGCCCGTGAGAACTCGATCACGAGCACCTGGCCAGCATCGACGCCACGAGCGTCAGGATGGACATCCGGTTCGTCCGAGTCGTCGCGTTTGACCGGCACCCGTGCGGGCGTGTGCGGGACTTCGAACACCGGGTGGGGCTCGTCGTGGTCGTTTTCGTGGGCCTCGATTTCCTCGCGCGTGGCCGTCTGTTCGGTGATTGTCTCGCCGCCGTCGGTCGCCGGGACCGGGTCGGGCGTGGTCTCGGGCGTCGGGTCGGCGGGCTCGTCGTCGAGTTCAAGGGCGGCCTTGCGCTTGTCGATCGCCTCGAGAATCGTCGTCCGGTAGCTGCCGGCCGTGATTTGGTCGGCCACGTACTCGTAGGCCTCGAGAACGGCGGCGTCTCGGATGCCGGCGATCCGACCCGTCGCCATGAGTTCGTTCGTCTCGAGGAAGCGGGCCGGGTCCTCCCCGTGAATCTGCTCGAGGTAAGGGTACTCGTTGGTGCGCGTCGAGCCCGCGGCGGCATAGCGGCCGTTCATCGGTCGCGCACCGCCTCCTCGATAAGGTGGTCGTAGTTACGATCGTAGCCCGCTCTCGCCTCGAGATCGACGTTGATCTCATCGGGGGTCCCGACGACGCGTGGCTGAATGGTCTGTGAACGGTTCTCAACTGCCGTTTCGGTCCGACTAGATTTAAGTCGGTCTCGCTGTAAGGTGGTCATGCTTCGTGGCGTTGGTATCTACGAAGCATCCGCAGTGTGTCCCACCACACTGCCTTTGAGACGATTCCTAAATCGCCCAAGAGCGGATGCCTCGTTAGCTAATACATTCAACTGGAGTGACTTAATCCTTGCCATCATCCGATGGTGTGGAATGGCTTTTTGGTGGTCGCGTGCGTGGGTATGCCTAATGAGTGATCGGACTCGAGACGACGAAACCAAACAGTTTAGCCAAGAGTACACCGACGACGACTTTCTCGAGGCGATCCGGGAGTGTCCAGTACCATCGACCGGCGAGATCGCCGAGGCGGTTGGATGCTATCGGAAAACAGTCCTCAAACGATTAGGCGAGCTGGAAAAGCAAGGCGAAGTCGGACACAAGAAGGTCAGTGGGAAAGCGAAGGTGTGGTACATCGACGACGAGTAGGAGCCGAACCTCTCTGATTCTCGATACAGGTACGTACCTTTCGGGGAATAATTTTTTCTTTCGCTCAGCCCCTCCGAGAGTGTGGGGCGAGGTGAGAGAGCGACGAGACTGCACGGAAGGAGAGAACGGGAGAGTCAGCCCAAGACGGCGGCGGAAAGGATAGATTCCAGCACCGGGAAGACCGAGACTGAATCAGGGACAACCTTACGGAAATCAAGGATATGGTATTAACTACCATGTTGAGTTTCTACCGAAACTCTTTTAAACTGTACTATTCTACTGGACCGCAGTAGATCCTTTGAGGCAAGGTGAAGTGGAACGTAGCCGCAGCCGGCTTCGTCAGCTTCTCTCTGTGCCGTTCTCCACACCTCTTGTTTTCGCGTCCCAGAGACCTCCTTCTCGTGGTCTTCGATGCTCTCAGACCGCTCTACACTCTCGGAGGATCTCCGAGCAAGAAAAAATTATTTCGTACGTATACGTACTCGCGATCTTTTGTCAGTCTAAAACCGCCACCCGGTACCCGTCCTCTCGACTTTCTGACCGAAAAAGTACCGGCAACCTGTGCCGGATCACATTCACAACGAGAAATTTTTTCTCGGACTTCTCTGGGTTCTGATACGGACTCTCCCCGCTGTCGGCGGTGGCTATATCCGTCACCGATTTGTACTTTCTTTCATGGATAGTCACCATTCCGACCACGATCTATTCGAACAACTCTGTGGGACGGTCGCCAAACCAGGGATCGATCCGAACGTCGTCCGTGCGGCTGTCCTCCAACTCGCTGCCGGCCGCACCCATGGACAAGATATCGGCGCTCCAGTACGCGAGGACATCAATCTGGCCGTCGTTGCGGATGCAAACGTCAACTTCTCCCGGTTCCTTACCGGACTCGAGGACATCCTTCCCGAGTCAGGGGTCGCACACCTGAATGGGACCAGCGCAACTCACTCGGGCGCGATCGGCTCGGTCAAAGACGGCTCACTCTCTCGAGGGCCATTCCTTGATAAGGACATAATAGTCTCCTACGTCGAACAATCCGGCGCGTTGGACTCTCGTGTTACGGATGCACTCCAACAGATTCTCGACAGCAGCCGATACTCGTTCACGAAACGGAACTACCAGTCAACAGTCAATACCACGGGTGGTGTCTTTCTTGCCGCAACACCGTCGGGTGGATCGTTTGACGAGTACGAGAAACCCTCTCGACAACTCACAGTACCTCTGAAACTCGTCAAGGCGACCGATCTTGTTCTCCTCAACAAGTCCGATGCCGGTGGCTTTGATCGCTCCGAAGGCAAATTCTCGAAAGAGTCCGCCGCCAAGCATATCCTCGAGTCATGGAAAACCTACCCAGAACTCAGTTCTGGAGCGATCGATCTGATTCAGGACTACGTCTCGGATTACCGCGAGGCGATCGACAATATCGATGTGAGCGAATACGGTTCGACGGTCACGTTCGGGCCAGCGCGACTCGAGGAATCGATGCGCCGGTTCACGGAGGCTCATGCAAAGATCCGACTCGAGGACGAAGCAACGGCCGAAAACGCAGAGGTGATCGTTGATCTATTCGAAGATTCGCATTCGGATCTTGGCGTCACGATCACCCGTAATGACGGGACATTCGACGCTGATATTGTGGAAACATCCGACGACTCCAGTCACGATCTCCTTTCCGACGACGCAAAAGAACGACGAGAGGCATTGAAACAGATCGTTGGCGATCTGGAGATGCAGTATGACGACGGCGCACCTATCGATGAAATAATCTCTCGAACGGGAAACATCGGGCTGGGGCCGTCGAAAACCGAACATCTACTCGATAAACTCAAGCAACGCGGCGAGGCCTACGAACCTAGTACTGACACTCTCCGAACGACGTAGCATCGACTCGCGAGAAAAAGTTTCCCGATACGTACGTACCTTTCTGAGAATTTTTTCTGTAGGCGATACCAGTAGCTGTCGGCGGGGGCGTACTTGTCACGACCATCCTGTTAGAGGATTGCGTCGCGAATCTTGGCGAACTGAACCGGGGCCGGCGCGTCACCACTATCGAACGCGCTCACCGCTTCGGCCGGCTCGTCGATCTCCGGTGAGAGTAACTCGCCGTCCGTCTCGCGGACTGTGTGGACTGCGGCGTATCGCGCTCGCGGATCAACCTCGGCGTACTGCTCGAGCCATGATTCACAGACAGCTTTGAGCCACTTGACCGGATCTTGGTAGCTGTCCTCGGGGTAGTCGATATCGCTCTCGATCAGTATTTCGATGAATGCTGGATTTTTGTACACACGCTTGAGGTCCAATAGGTCGTGGCGGAATGCGGTCACGTTCTCAAGCCATAACTCGATCTCCTTGCTCTTAATTTGGTGTTCGAGGAGGTCGTTTTCCTCGGCCCACTCGTTGATGTCGAGGACGTGTTGGTTCTCTTGCAGCGACTCGAGCGTGTTCGTAACGAAACTCGGCAGATCGCCCTCGGCTGCGCCCGGCGAGACGTAATGCAGGTCCGTCCGCGTTCCCGGATGGGCTTCCAAGTAATCGATAATCAGGGGCTTGTATTGGTCGATCTTGTACTCGAGGCCGGCGTCGTAGTCTGTGCGCGTGACCTTGTGGCCGAGGTAGTCTTCGATCCGCTGTTCGATCAACACCTCGGGGACCACGTCTTCTTCACTCCGAATAATCCCGGCGATGATCTTCGCACCCATGTCGCGGTTGTTTTTCAACGTCTCGGGCTCGACACGGTCGGGATGGATTTCGAGACCGTCGCCCCAGTGAGTCTCGATCGCCTCTGTCAGTTCGTCCCACGACAGCGCCGGACCGGCTTTCGCCAAGTCCTGTGGGGTCTGCGTGGGAGTGTGGCTACCGGGCGAGACCGCAGCGCCAGCGCCCCCATCTGCGGCTGGGATTTGGGGCGGACTCTCGCCGTCGATCTTGAGTTCGTCGTCGATCTCGTCAGGTTCGATCTCACCACTCAGCACGTCGCCCATCTCCGTGTCGTGGCGATCGAACGCTTCGGGATGGGTCTCACCAAACAGCGCGTCCCACCCGCCGTTGATGTACTGTCGGAGCAGCGCCGACTGGTTACAGTCGTATGCGTCCGCGAGCTTCTCGAGTCGTTGTTTTTCGAGGTCGTTGAGTTTGAGTGTGAACTTGTTATCTCTGGTATCGCTCATGCGCGACCACCTCTGTTGGTCGCACGACTACGGCGACAAGTGGCGGACACCACTGGCCCGTCGGCGTACTGACGAGTCTTGCCAGTAGCCGAGGGGAAAGTATTAAGGCCGAATCCCGCCAAGAACCATGTAGGGTTAAGGTGGTTCTTAGGGGCTTCGGCCCCGTCCGCCTCTATGTTCGTTAGCCGTGCATATCGGTTCTCTTGTCGTCGGCACGCCTTAAAACTAGGCGGGTTGGACGACGATGTGGCGTTGGTATCTTGCATTGGATTCTCGGGCTGCAACAGCACTACTGCGCCGACGGCGGCTAGCCTGTCCCACCAGGCCTCGCCATCGGGAATCGATACGTTTGCGGCTCATTCGGCCAGCCGCACCTCCCCAAGCTCGAGCGCCGCGCCGACGCCGGCCAGCCACTGGGGCACCGTCGACGGAAGCTCGTCGCGCCCGACGACGCCGGTCAGCACGCATTGGCCGCGGGAGCACTCGAGGACGAACGTCTCACCGTTGCGATCGACCGCGAGGCCGCGTGCGGTCTCGCGCACGTCGACGGTCGCCGTTTCGGGGACGGGACACTCGACGACGTCCGCGAGTGGGAGTGTGATGTCGTCCGTCGTGGTCGGTTGGATGCTCATAGTGTCGTGATCGTCGGCATGACAGTATAAGGCATCGGGGGTGATTCCACCCGTTCCACCCGTTGCCGTCGTGTGGTTTTTGCGCCCCACACTCGGCTGGGTGGTCGTCGCTGGCCGCCGGTTAGCACAACGCCTTTGGTCGCGCGCGGTGTCTGTCATGATGTCGGGTCAGCAGTTGACCGTTGGACGGCGTGGTGGTAGCACGCCCGTCCCCTTCGTTTTAGGAACCGGTTACCCGTCCAGTGAGTCGTGCCTGCTGACACTCCTACCATTATGTCGGTCCTACTTATACCTATTGTATGGTCCAATACACTGACTCAGATTCATCCATACACTCATGGGTATCGATCAATAAGACTAACCCAAGAATGGCCGAGAAACGAGGTAATGCCGCGACGGCCGAGGGTGGATTGGATGACTAGAGCGGACGACGCTATCCTCGAGTTTCTTCTCAATGACGGGAATGACGATTTAGTCGCGACACCTGCTGTCATCGAGATGAATATCACGTTTGGAATATCGACAGTAAGAGGCCGTCTACGGAAGCTCCACGGGGCAGGTCTTGTCGAGTACTACGACCAAAGTCGTGGCGCATACCAGATATCCAAAAAGGGCCGTGCCTATCTCGAGGGCGATCTCGACGCGAGTGAGCTGGAAGCCGACTCAGACGACGACCAATGAGGGAAAGTAACTGCCGCCGATACTGGTTCCTGCGACTGGTCCCGAGCCACAACCACAGTCAGCAGAAATTCGACTCGGCATACTAGGGTTCATTATCTCAGAGACGCCATCCCCAATACGAACGAATGCAGGACTTTACGGTGGGCGAGGGGACGCAAACGCAATCGATCGGGTTTGATGCGACGAAGCGGTCGAAAACTGTCGTAACAGTTGGTGTGCTTTTGAACCGAACACAGGAGGCACTACTTCTTGACGATTTCTGTGAAACCATTCGTGACGACGGCTACCTGCCATTCCGGACGAAAAGCCGCGATCTATCACTTGACCCAGAGACGGCTACAAAGATTCTTTCCAACTGTAATGGCGAAGTAGCGATCTGTACACACCAAGGCGATGTAACGCTTGAGTACGCCGAGGCAGTCCATTCTGCGATTATTATTAACGAACTCAACATAACTACAGATAACACCATTGCGATCGTTGATGGCAGCCGTTCGAGAGCAGATAACCTAGCCCAAGCAGTAACTCCATTCGAGACCACCCCACCGCCGATTACGAATTGCGTTCAGTCGGAGTTTTACTACCCACACCTTTTGTTAGCCGATCTCGTCGCAGGCGCTATTGCGGATACATTCCGAGAGACGGACCGGTATCTCCCGTCGATCTCGCTAGGGGAACCAGTGGGGCCGCTGGTAGATACCACCTCACGACGAGACCGTTGGAATCGTGGGTACAGTGCGGTCGCCCGCGGCGAGGGGGAGATTCAACAACCAACGTACGAGCAGCGATACGCCGACTCAGTCAAAGAACGCGTTAGCTGTTGGTTCCAGGGCCAGTTTGGAAAAACCCATGCACCATCCCCGGAAAGCGACGGAGTCAGGCCTGTTGTTGGTCGATTAAAGGCGATGGAATGCGAATCTGCCGCTACGTGGCTTGATGATCAGTAGTGAAAAGGCACGGGTTCCCGCCTCCACCCCCGTTTCCACGCGGGACCTGTCCGGGGGAATGTCGATCTCTAGCGACTGTTTGATGGATCCTCGTTCGGACCGCGTCTTACCTGGATGGCAGGGGCGGTGCGACGGGCTTCAAACGCCGGTGCCTACGACGCTCCGTGTGGTAGATGGGCGCGCATCCTCTTAGAAGTTATCCTTTGATATTGGCTAATGAATAAAGCGCTACAAAAATTACTAACCAGAGATTTGCATCGATCTTCACGTATGAATCAGCTTGTGGCCGAAACCGTCTCTAGGCGTTTGAAGCACTGACACAGCGCCACCGAACCGGTCTCGACGCGAGTGAGCTAGAGAGCGGCGAGGACTAGTTATCGCATACACTTTGGGAAAACAACTCCCAACCGCGAAGGCCGTTTTGGCATCAGTCACTCGACCGTCTGACTCACACGCTCCCAACTGACGGGAACGTGTTCGATCGAAATCTGACTGAATCCATACTCTTGCGGGACTAACGCCGCAAACGATTCGTCGTCGGTGTAGATCGTTGGGTTCTCGTCGCGGTTGTGGTAGGCAAGCGCGAACACAGGAACATCTTTCGGCTGAATTTCGAGCGCATCGCCGAGCATCTGCGTTTTGGTGGCGTCGCGTTCGGCTTCGAGATCCATCCGTTCAATGGCCTGCTGCGTACAGTTTTCAACTTTTGGACAGTCGGTGATGAGGCGGGAAAACCGGTGAATGGCGTCGTCGCGCTCCGATCGCGGAATGTCTCTATTGTCGTCAATGTTTTCGACTACTTCCCGGTAGATATAGGCGTTAACCGCGCTTGTTGCTCTATGGTCGATGAGTCGCTCAATACAGTCGTCAGGGTAGCCGTCCCCGATGGTAAAACTGTGTATCCAAAGGTTACTATCCAGAATCAGCATCGACAATTCTGGCCCGCTCAGTCGTCGCTTGCAACCGTCTCGAATTCGAACGCAGATCCAGCTGACTCGCCGACTTGGACCACATCGGGGTCCCAGTCGACCTGTTGACGCGACGCTTTGGTTGCTTCCCATGCGCCCTCGGCACTATCGTACTCCTCGGCAGCTTCTCCGAACAGCTTCGTGTATCGATCAGTCATGTGGTAGTCACCTTGCCGAGACATTCACGATAGCGAATATCTCCTTACGAAGTTCATTCATCTATACATGTATAAATCTATTGGAATGCACGGTTTGTTATCCAGTCCAATACTCCGACTGATTGACGGTAGGAACTCTCTACACTAGGCCCCTACTCCAAAATTGCCCGCGCCGCGTCGGTCAGCTCGTACTCCTGTGGATTCTCTTCCTCCCGAATCGTTACCAGATTGTACTGGGGAAATTTCGTCGTGAGCCACCCACGAACGGTACGATCGACGGCCGGATCGTCGATTCGCTGTTCGTACTCGTCGTAGATCGTTCCGCTAGTCGATGCACCGATATCGAACAGCACCTTCAACACCAATGTCTGACTCGCGGTCAGCGAGGAGATCCGGGCGTGGGCAATGTCTTGCTCGGCTTTCTGTTCTGCACGTTCGATGATCGGGCCGGTCACCTCGTCGGCACCTTCGAGGACGACGATATCCAGTGCGTTGCGCAGTGTCGCGATCGCTTTGCGGGCGTCCCGGCTGCCCGCGTCAGCGATCCCCGCAAGCGCCTCGTCGGAGACGATATCGGGTTTGACCTTGGCCGCGGTCAGCCGATCCTCAAGAATTTCGACAAGCTGGCCGTCGTGGTACTTTTCGAACTCGACATCTTGGGCCGTCCCGATCCGCGAGTAGACCCGATGCTCGAGGTTCCCGACGACGCGGTGGCGGTCGTTGCCCGCGAGTAACAACCGCACCGGCTCGATCTCGTAGAGGTCGCGCAACACACCTTCATCGACGAGCTTGTCGGCCTCGTCGAGAAATATGATCGTCGGTTCGTCGATCGCGTCTTTCACCGCATCGAGGAGGGTACTCGCGGCGGTCCGTTCCTGATCGTAGGCCGTTTGGCCGACGAGCGATTTGAGGACTGAGTACAGGACGCGGGATTTCGTGTGGTCGTCCCAGCAGTTGACGGCGACGGTGGGGACACCGTGTTCGTTTTCGATTTCCTCGAGTACGGCCGTCGTTGTACACGTTTTCCCTGATCCTGGCGGGCCGTAGAGTAGCGCCGTTTCCGTAATCCCACCGACCTTGGTTGGTGACAAGAGTGTCGACAGCGCGTCGATCTCGGCGGCTCGATGGCGAATCGTCTCCGGATCGTAACCCTCGCGTAACACGTCCCGGTTTCCGATGATCTCCCGCCGCGGATCACTGTGCATATCGTGTTGATTCGGGTGAGTATCAGATAAATTGACTGGGGGTGATTCCACCCGTTCCATCCAATGCGGACGGGCCGGTGGCGGACGTCTGGTTGGTTCGGACGACACCCACGCACGGCCGAATTGCGTGGCTAAACAAGAGAGTCGGCGGGAGGTGACGAGCATTCCTCCAGAATTGAGAGCGGCACTCGCGACGGGTGGCGTAACCCTGCTGACACAGGGGAACACGTTCGGATGGGCGCTGATCGCCGTCGCGATCGCCGCAATGTCCGACGAATCGGCTGACGACTAACCTGACCGTACACGCGGTCAGACCGTTATTTTATCGCGTCTCTGTAGGCGGGCCGTCGTCGAAGCCTACGAATAGTACTCGTGGTTCACTCACAAAAAGTATTGCTATAGTTTACTGTTTGTGTGAGACTACAATCTAAATATCATTTCGGTACTGACACTCGTGATCTTGAATTCGTCTGTCGGCGACGTAGGCCACTTCGGCTACTCTTTCCGACACTCTTATATTTTGATAGAACACAGGACGGATATGTACGATTTAACAGGCTTTCAGCGGGACTTGCTGTATGTGATCGCCGGCCAAGACGAACCTCACGGGCTTGCGATCAAGGAGAAACTCGAGGACTACTACGAGAAAGAGATTCACCACGGACGACTCTATCCGAACCTCGATACGCTCGTGGATAAGGCGCTCGTCGAGAAAGGCACACTCGATCGCCGCACCAACTCCTACACGCTCACACGACGTGGTCAGCGCGAGCTCGAAGCGCGTCGGGAGTGGGAAGCTCAGTATGTCGGCGGCCTGCTTTCCGAATCGTAGACGGCTACCCACCCATCTCAGGATGTAACTCGTCGGTCGCGGCCCAATACCGCCGACCGCTCTTGTCGCCGCAATGTCCGACGATATCGTAGTGGCTGCCAAGACCATCTAATAAAATATAATAATCGGCTAAAA
>NZ_CP040638.1:0-203201 GCF_005890195.1 Natrinema pallidum
GTCGGTCGGCCAGCCGTCGAAGCGAGTCGCTCGCGTTCGCGGCGCGGACGCCACCGCCGGCGACGATGACCGGCTTCGTCGCCTCGGCCAGCAGCGTCGCAGCCGCCTCGATGTCCGAATCGGCGACGCCCTCGACGTACGCTCGGTTGTACTCGCCGGGTGTCGCCAGGGGAACGTCCATCGTCAAGAAGTTTTTCGGGATTCCGATCCGGACCGGCCCTTTGGGCGGCGTCTCGGCGATCGCGATGGCTTCCTCGACGATCGCGGCCGTGCTTTCCGGTCGTTCGACGAGCAGGTTCTCCTTGACCACGGTATCGTAGGTCTCCGGTGGGGTCTCGTGGATTCCGCTGCCCCCGCGAACTTCGGGTTCGGTCTCGACGGCGATGTGGATGAGCGGCGTACAATCGTTGAGTGCGTTTTTCAGCCCGTTCATCGCGTTCATGTCGCCTGGCCCGGGGACGACAGCCGTCGCCGCCGGCGTGCCGCTCGTTTCCGCGTATCCCCATGCTTGGTGGGACACTGCGGTTTCGTGGCGTGCGACTACGAACCGGATGTCGTCACGTGCACCGATCGCCTCGTTCAACGGGAGCGTCTGTTTGCCCGGAATACCGAACATCGTGTCGATCCCATTGCTTGTCAATCGTTCTATCACTGCCCGGTTGACATCCATACTCCGTCATCGTAAACCAGATACTTATGATCTCCCATTCCGGCTCTGTGCTTCGCCGGCTGAGATGGCTCTCACCCGCTTTTTTACGCACCACTTGCCGGAAATCGGGCATGGGAAACGGCCGATTCGTCCCCGAAACCGTGCGGGGAAATACCAAGAGACGACGGCATACCGTTCGGATCGTCGCGGACGTTAATCGGACCCCTCCGTCGATTTGCCGCGATCCGAGTCGGCATCCTGCTTGACCAGGTCGATGTCACGTCGTCCTCCCCCGACGTCGATCCCTCTTCGAGTCGCATCGAATTCCGACAGGCCGTACACGAGCCCGACGAGCAGGACGACCCCAACCGGCAAGAAGACCAGTGGCGGCACGCCGACGAACCCGTACAGCAGGTAGCAGACGACGACCACGATCGCAACGGTCGTCGCGTAGTACGCCTGCGTCCGGACGTGGTCGACGAGGTCGGCGCCGGTAAAGGTCGATGAAAGAACGGTCGTATCGGAGATCGGTGACGTGTGATCGCCGAAAATCGCGCCGGAAAACACCGCCCCCACGATGGCGGGAGCAAGTCCGAACCCGCCGGTGAGATCGAACGCGACGGAGAGCGCGACGGGTGTCAGCAGACTCATCGTTGCCCACGACGATCCCATCGTGAACGAGATGAACGTCGCGGTGATGAAGACGGCAACGGGGAACACTGCGACCGGAATCGTGCCTTCGACCATCGTCGCGACGTACGCCCCCGTTCCCAGCGCATCGGCGACGGTACTGATCGACCACGCGAGGATCAGAATCGTCACCGCAGTCAGCATGAGTTCGAACCCTTCGAGGACCGCATCGACACCTTCGTCGGCGGAACACAGGTCGTATACGATACCGATCGTGAACGCCGTCATGACCATTGCGAACGACCCCCAGACCAACGCGGTCGTCCAGGACCCGTTGCCGGCAATGGTCGTCGTCGTTTCGACGAACGCCGTGAACTCGCCTGCGAGCAGTGACTCGAGCACCGGCTGGCCATCGTAGCCCGTCCGGAGCGCGCTGCCGATCGTAACGGCGACCAGGACCACGATCGGAAGCAGGAACGTTCGAAGCATCGGCCGTTCGGTGATCGGGTCACTGAGATTGCCTTCGACTTCCTGTAGCGGGTCCGCATCGTCGTCGTTGACTTTGCCCGTTTGCCAGGCACGGCGCTCCGCCGTGAGCATCTCACCGTAATCCCGCTGCGTGACGACGATGATGCCGACCATGACGATCGCGAGAATCGCATAGGCGTTGTACGGGATCGACTCGAGGTAGACGGTGAAGACGTCCGGTGTCTGGACGCCCGCTTCGGCTTCGATGTTGCTGAAGGCCTCGTCGATCATCGACAACTGGAACGCGACCCATCCCGAAATTCCGATCGTCGCGACGGGAGCGGCCGTCGAGTCGACGATGTAGGACAACTTCTCGCGCGAGATGTTGACTCGGTCGGACGTTTCACGCATCGTGTTCCCGATGATCGCGGTGTTCGCATAGTCGTCGAAGAACAGTGCGATACCCAGCAGCCAGGCGACGACTCCGACTTTCCGTCTGGTCTCGAGTCGCCTGCTGGCTACCTCCTGAATGGCGATAGCACCGCCCAGCCGCCAGATCAGTGCAACGCCCGACCCGAGGAGGAGCGTGAAAACCAGGATTTCCGCGTGAAACCCGCTATCGGCGATGATTGCTTCGACGATCCAGTCGAACGTCTGTCCAACGCCGAGTCCACCGGTATAGATGACGCCACCGACCCAAATGCTAACGAACAGTGAGAGAATTATGCGTCTCGTGGTAACTGCTAACGTGATTGCCAACAGTGGCGGTACGAGGGATAGTATGCCGAATTCACCCATGGGGCCTAATCTACCATACCCCTTGATAAGACTTTCCATGGGTGATATACTATGACACGGGATTAATAGGTAGCGGAGCGGACGGGTTTCATGCCGTCCCGCATGTACAAGGTTGGCAACGCGTCGTAACGGCCGTCGCTGAGGGACGCCTCGACTCGAGGCGTTCGTTCCCGTCGTGCGTGTTCGTACCGTGACGGCCGCGAGTTCCCATCACGATACCAGTCTATTTCAGAATATCAAACCGCATGTCCCGTTCCGTGTTACATACGTATTATTGTAATCTTATTTGGGTCATGTTATCTTTTAACGCTACTAGAGTGACCGCTTACCACGCTCTCCCGTTCATGTACGCTTCCCGTGCGGCTGCCGTACTCCTTCGAACGTGGGTTTGATATATACGAAATACGCCGCCCTCGGAGAACCACATCACGGACCGCTCACTCAAAGATGAACAATTATATGGGCCACAGGAGAAGGGTCAAGCGTGAGTCGATCAACAGCAAGTGGAGCCAATCTCCACTATATCAACGGCGAATGGACGAGCGGAACCGGCTCCGAAACCTTCGAGAGCGAAAGCCCCGCGACCGGCGAGACGCTGGCGACGTTCCAGCGCGGTACGGAGGCTGACGTCGACGCGGCCCTCGAGGCAGCGGACGAGGCCTTCGAGGAATGGCGGGAACTGTCGGCGATCGACCGCGCGGAGTACCTGTGGGAAATTTACCACGAGCTGCGGGAGCGCCACGAGGAACTCGGCGAGATCGTCTCGAAGGAGTGTGGCAAGGAGATCTCGGAAGGGAAAGCGGACGTCACCGAGGCCTGGCACATGGTCGAGTGGGCGGCGGGCAACGCGCGCCATCCACACGGCGACGTCGTGCCGTCGGAGATTCCGAGCAAGGACGCGTACATGCGGCGGAAACCACGGGGCGTCATCGGCTGTATCACGCCGTGGAACTTCCCGGTCGCGATCCCGTTCTGGCACATGGCCATCGCGCTGGTCGAGGGCAACACGGTCGTCTGGAAGCCCGCCGAACAGACGCCGTGGTGTGCCCAGATCATCGCCGAGATGTTCGAGGACGCCGGGATTCCCGATGGCGTCTTCAACATGGTCCAAGGCTTCGGCGACGCCGGCGCGGCGATCACCGACGACGAGCGCGTCGACACCGTCCTCTTTACCGGCTCGGCCGAAGTCGGCCACGAGATCGCCGGCAAAGTCGGCGGCGAACCCGGCAAGCTCGCGGCCTGTGAGATGGGCGGCAAGAACGGCATCGTCGTGACCGAGGAGGCCGACCTCGACATCGCCGTCCACTCGGCCGTCATGAGTTCGTTCAAGACGACCGGCCAGCGCTGTGTCTCCTCCGAACGGCTGATCATCCACGAAGACGTCTACGACGAGTTCAAGGAGCGATTCGTCGACATCGCCAGGGACATCGCCGTCGGCGACCCCCTCGAGGAGGACACGTTCATGGGGCCGGCGATCGAGGCCGACCACGTCGAGAAGATCAGCCGCCACAACGAACTCGCCCGCGAGGAAGGCGCGAACGTGCTGGTCGACCGGTTCGAACTCGAGGAGGACGAGATTCCGGACGGACACGCGGAGGGCCACTGGGTCGGACCGTTCGTCTACGAGATCGACTACGAGTCCGATCTGCGCTGTCTCAACGAGGAGTGTTTCGGCCCCCACGTCGCCCTTCTGGAGTACTCCGGTGACATCGAAGACGCGGTCGAGATCCACAACGACACGCCCTACGGGCTGGCGGGAGCGATCATCTCGGAGGATTACCGACAGATCAACTACTTCCGCGATCACGCGGACATCGGGCTCGCGTACGCGAACCTGCCGTGTATCGGTGCGGAGGTTCAGCTGCCGTTCGGCGGGGTCAAGAAGTCCGGCAACGGCTACCCGAGCGCCCGCGAGGCCATCGAGGCGGTCACCGAGCGCACCGCCTGGACGATGAACAACTCCAAGGAGATCGAGATGGCCCAGGGGCTGTCGGCCGACATCACGACCGACGAATAACTGGGCTCGCGAGTCGAATCGGCTGCGAATCGGCGGCGATTTTTTGCGGCACCGTCTCGAGGTCGGTTCCGGTTTCGCGTCCGAATAAACTCGTTTGATATATGCAAACGTTTAAGCGACGGCGCTATAGACGACGGACTATGTTCGGAACCGAAAAGGAAACGAACGGTCGGCGGGAGATCAAATCGGTCCACAAGATTGACGATATACTCGCTGTCATTAAACGACTCAACGAGGGGACGCTCACGGAGATCGCCGAGGAAGTCGATCTGACGAAGGGGACGGTCCACACGTATCTCCGGACGCTTCACAACTGTGGCTACCTCACGGAGGAGGACGGCGTCTACCGGCTCAGCTTACAGTTCATCACGGTCGCGGAACACGTTCGAAACGAAACCAGCCTGTACATGGCGGGCCACGATGAAGTCGACGAACTCGCCGAACGCACCGGGGAATACGCACATCTCGTCGCTGAAGAACGCGGTCGAGAGGTCACCCTCTACGAGAGTCGCGGCGAATACGCGATCGCGACCGACTACCACCTCCGTCTGCGCGAGACGCCGCAGTACCTCCACCACAACGCCGCCGGCAAAGCGATGCTCGCGAACTTCGATGCGGACCGTCGAGACAGGATACTCGAAACTCAGGACCTCGAGGCACAGACGGACAACACGATCACGGACGAGGCCGAACTGCGGGACACGCTCGAGACGGTGCGAGAGAACGGCTATGCGCTCAACGACGAAGAGGAAATCCGGGGCATGCGCGCCGTCGGCGCACCGATCCGCGTTCCCGACGGCTCCATCTTCGGTGCAGTGAGCATGAGTGCACCGGCCAGCCGGTTGCAAGGCGAGCGGTTTCGGTCGGCTGTCCCCGAAATCGTCATGGAGACCGCGAATCTCATCGAGGTCAACCTCGAGACCGCACAGCGTGACGGCTGACCCATCTCGATCTCGGTCCGCGAGTTGCGAAGAGTATATATGCTGCCGTAGAGTTACCGTGACGATACACGGAACCATGCCTGCTACGACCCAGCGACGGTGTCCAGCATGTGGCACTGCCATTGATACTTGTGACCCGGAACCGAGATGCGGAAACTGCTACTGGAGCAACGGCACGAAACAGCCGAGTGATTGAGACGTGTCCCCAGCAGTCTCACCGCTCGTAACCGTCGGGAAATTCGCTACCCGTACCCGCCAGCCGTCCCCATCACGCTCGCGAACGCGGGCGGCGTGACAGTGAGCGACGCCGAGTGGCTCCGGCACTACCCGCCGGAACCGATCGCTCGATCGCGTCCATGACGACTGTGAGGGAGTCCTATTCGATCCCCAGCGGACGATCCGGACGGCGGTCGAGAAACGAGTTGTCTCGTGGCGAATGCCGTCCGTCTCACCAAGTTGCTGCGACGTAGCGATGCGCAGGGCACGAGGACTGTAGCCTTGCCACCGAAACGGCCCCATCGACAACTCTTCCCAACAGTATGACTACACCACCCGACTCCAGGACCGACCACACGAACCGATCGACGACTCGAACCGTTCGCCTGCTCGGCGCACCGCTCGATCTCGGCGCGGATCGGCGCGGCGTCGACATCGGGCCGCGAGCCATCCGGTATGCGGATATCGCTGCCGAACTCGAAACAGCTGGCGTTAGGTGCACCGATTCCGGAGACCTGCGTGTCCCCCGACTCGAGCAGTGCGATACCCCGGCGACGGCGGACGATGCGAAGTATCTCGACGAGATCGCCGCTGTTACCGCCGAACTCGCGGACGAGGTTGCCGATACGATCGCGGACGGCGACGTTCCGATCGCCCTCGGCGGCGATCACGCGACTGCAATGGGAACCATCCGCGGCGCAGCACGAGCGGCGGACATCGGGGTTCTCTGGTTCGATGCCCACGGTGACTACAACACACCCGACACCTCTCCCAGCGGCAACGTCCACGGCATGCCCCTGGCAGCCCTCACTGGCTACGGCGAGTTCGACGACCTCGACTGGACGGCGGCCCCGACCGTCGACCCGTCGAATACCGTTATCGTCGGCGCACGACGCCTTGACGACGCCGAACGGCTCGCTCTCGAGGAAAGTGACGTCACCGTGTTCACGATGCACGATATCGACGAACGGGGTATCACCGCCGTCGTCGAAGACGCCCTCGATATCGCAACCGACGGCGTGGACGGGATTCACGTCAGCCTCGATCTCGACTGGCTCGATCCGACGGTCGCACCGGGCGTTGGGACCCCCGTACGCGGCGGCGTCGATTACAGGGAGGCCCACGCTGCACTCGAGTGCGTTGCCACCCGGGACAGCAACACGGGGCTGCTTCGCTCCGCCGATATCGTCGAAGTGAACCCGATTCTCGACCGGGATAACCGCACCGCGGAAGTCGCGGCCGAACTCGCCGCCAGTCTCCTCGGCAAACAGATCGCGTAACGCTTCGGTGGCCGTTCGACTGGCGCACCTGCTGCCATAGTCGCCACTGAAACGATTGATACACTGACTGCAACCCCGTCGTGCGGTCAGGTGTGTAGTGACGTTCAGTGGTTACTGTCGGGACGACCGGCACAGCGTAGCGGGGACTTCCCGGAGTGACCCACGCGCCAGTCACGCGTCATCGCTCACGAAGTCACTGTTTTGTTGAAACCCCGAGTTTTAAGACACTCGTCTCCGTGCGTGTGAGTATGCAACGTGAAACAGCGGAGCCAGCCGTACAGCAACTGCCAGGCCCAACCGCGACGGAATGGGTCGATCTCCACCATCAGTCGGCGGCCACGAGTACGTACGTCTATGATTTCGTTTGGGACATCACCGAAGACGCCGTGGGGCCGTTCTGTACGGACGCGGACGGCAACGTACTGCTGGATTTCACGAGCCACGTCGCTGCCGCCCCGCTCGGCTACAACAATCCGAAGATTATGGACGACCTCCGCGAGTTCGACCTCGTGGACCCGCTGAAGATCGCCGGGCAGGATTTCTACGCTAGCACCGGTGGCACGCCCGACGACGCCGAACTCCCGGCACAGAGCCACCTGATGAACAAGCTGACCGAGATCACCGCCAAATACGACATGGACACGGTCTTCCTGTCGAACTCCGGGGCCGAGGCGGTCGAGAACGCGATGAAGATCTGTTACGATAACTGCGAGCAGCCCAAATACGGACTCACGTTCGAGGGCGCGTTCCACGGGCGCACGCTCGGTGCACTCTCGCTGAACCGGTCGAAGTCCGTCCACCGCCGTGACTTCCCCGAACTCAGCGGCATCCACGACGTCCCCCACAGCATGGCCGGCGTCGAGCGTCTTCGCGAGAAACTTGACCCCGACCACGGTCACATCCCCCCCGAACAGGTCGCCTTCCTCATCCTCGAGCCGGTACAGGGCGAAGGCGGCTATCGGGTCCCCGACGCCGAGTTCATGAGCGCCGTCAACGACCTCTGTACCGAACACGACATCCCGCTCATCGCCGACGAGATTCAGTCCGGCGTCGGTCGCACCGGTGAGATGTGGGCGTCGGACCACTTCGACTTCGAGCCGGACGTCATCACGAGCGCCAAAGCGCTTCGCGTCGGCGCGACGATTTCGCGGTCGGAACTGTTCCCCGACGAGAAAGCGCGCATCTCATCGACGTGGGGTGCCGGTGACATCCTCTCCTCGATTCAGGGGTCGCTCACCCTCGCTGCGATCGACGAACACGACTTGCTCGATCACGCCGACCGACAGGGCAAGGGGCTCCTCGACCGTCTCGCACCCCTTCAGGACGAGTACCAGGCCCTCGAGGACGTACGCGGCCTCGGACTCATGGCCGCCGTCGAGTTCGAGACTCCCGACCAACGTGAAGCGGTCATGGAAGCCGCGCTCGAGCGCGGCCTGTTAACGCTTGGCTGTGGGAAGAAGACGCTCCGACTGCTGCCGCCGCTGGACGTTCGAGACCGCGAACTCGACATCGCCGTGGAACTCCTCGACGAGGCGATCGCGAGCGTCAGTCGAACCGCGACCGTCTGACTGCCACCTGCGGGTCCGACGACGGACCACACACGAGCGACCGCATCGGTCTCCGTCTTCGAACACTGGGTCGCGCGTCGGGCCGTCCTGCTGAGCCGTTTCTACCTCCGTGCTGATCGTTCCGCGCGCGTTCCGAGCGACGCGTCTCTAAACGAACCCGGCGGACGGCGAGCCTCACCGCTCCGAAATCGAAACGCGATGGTCGGAGGACATGGACGCTAGACTCCGGCGACGAACGCCTCTGCGATCCGGCCGGATATACCCCTAGACTGAACTGCTGTACTCGCTTCTCGAGCCCGCTCCGATGCGAGGCGATTCGATACTGGATACGGTGTCGCTATCCGGGTGCGACGCGTGGCTCGTCCCGAACGCCCCGCGATCCGCTCTCTCGCTCGAGGCGGCGGCGACGACGCTCGGACGAATCGGATTCGACGACGTGCGGTAAGTCAGGGTAGAATATCGACCGCGTCGAACGGCCGGGCGAGCCTTACTCGCGCTCGGCCGGGACGGTCTCGGCGTGCTCGACTGCGGCACTCTCCGCGTCTGCCGCTTCCTTGTAGGTAATGTTCCACCCAGTGATACCCATCAGGATGAGTAGCAGGGGCGAGAGAAAGCCGAGGAAATAGTACGGCGCGTATTCGAACGTGCTGACGCCGAGCGTTCCCGCCATGAAGACGGCACCACTGTTCCACGGGACGAGCGCGCTCGTCACTGTCCCGGACGATTCGATGGCTCGGGAGAGGTTTTCGCTCTTGAGGTCCTTTTCTTCGTACAGGTTCCGTAGCGTGATCCCCGGCACGACGATGCTGACGTACTGCTCCGCGGCGAGGATGTTCATCGACACGGCCGAGAACGCGGTCACGCCAGTCAGGCTTGCAACGCTACGGCTCAGGCGGCCGAGATGGTGAGCGAGGACGGCGATAATACCGGTGCTTTCGAACATTCCGCCGAGTGCGAGCGCGGAAATGGCGATCGTCACGGCCCACGAGCCGCCGACCATTCCGCCGCTGGCCAGGAGGTCGTTGACGACCTCGAGTCCGGTTTCGGGACTCGTACCGCTCTGGGCCACCGTCCAGATCTGCTCGAAGCCCGTGTCTTGTAGCACGAGCGCGGTCCCCGCGCCGGCAAAGATTCCCGTCCCGAGGGCAGGTATCGCGGAAATGCCGTATATCGCGAGCGCGAACGTGACCACGATCGGGAGGAACGCGAGCGGTGAGATCGTGTACGTGCCGGCGAGTGCCGTCTGTATCTCGGCGACTCGATCGGCCGGAATGGACCCGGAGGCACGGAGGCCGAGGATCGCGAACAATATGACGCTGATCCCGAACGCGAGCGTCGTTCCGTTCCGCATCGCGTTGATGTGGTCGTAGAGATCGGTGTTGGTGACGGCTGCTGCGAGGTTCGTCGTGTCCGACAGCGGTGACTGCTTGTCACCCGTATACGCTCCAGTGAGGATCGCTCCGGCCGTCATCGGTGCAGGGAGGCCGAGCCCGGAGCCGATTCCGATGAAGGCGACGCCGAGCGTCCCCGCTGCCGTCCACGAGGACCCGATGGCGAACGTGATAACCGCCGTTATCACCGCGGTCATCGGGAGGAACACTGCGGGAGTCAGTAGACTCAGCCCGTAGTACATCATCGCGGGAATCGTTCCCGCGTGGATCCACGTGGAGATGAGCGCATACACGATAAAGAGAATGAACACCACCTGCAGCCCCATCAGGAGGCTTTGGGAGATCCCATTGTACAACGTGTCCCACGAGACGCCGAGCCAGTAGTAACTAAACAACCCGGTAAACGTGATGCCCCAGAACAGGGGAAACTGCGGATCGAGCCCGTATATTCCGATTCCAATACCAAGGAACGTCAGCATTCCCGCGACCGGTATCAGCGCCTCTCCCAACGAGGGACGCGCGTCCGGATCGAGATCTTCGAAGAGTTGAATATCGTATTCCATTGTTCTCAGACGCTACAGACCAAGCGAGATCCGGACGCTTCCGCGGTCCACGTAGCCGTTCCTCGAGACCCACTCGTCAGTATAGCCGCTGCGTAAGGGTAGGGTTGACAATGCATGCCGGTTCAACGGTTGCAATGATAGTTTATGTATCTTGTGCTCTCGCAGACCGTCTCGTCGCTGTCCCTATGATACCATAGCTCATGATAGGGCACCAATTAGTTTGACTATACCGAATAAATATATGGGTTGTGGAGGTGCACTTAGACGGTGCGAAACCCACTCTCAGGGGCTGGTGCGTTCCGTTCGTTCCGTGCGGGAATCGTGCTCGGCTCGGACCGGTACCTGCTCGAGCGAACCGCGGACGTTCGCTATCGCTTCGGTTCGAGTTTCCATCGCACCAGTTCTCGAAACGATCCCGGTGCAGTTCGCCTTCCACTCTCCACCGGTTGCCTTCTTCGGAGCGGGAGTCAGGGATGCCGACAGCGACGAGAGCGTAGGCCGGGCCGCGTGACGGTCGGAAACCGGGTTTGGACACGGCTGTCAATTCGTTTCGGAACGCTTGTGGGGTCTCCGATACACTCACAATCCGTTGCATCGTCGGGCCTGTCGAACGCGGCGACGCCTGCTTGTCGTCTTGCCAGTTCCGCTCCGATACGGGAAAACACGGCTTGTTTACATGGAGCTGTTACAATCATATATGTGTAATCGACTGTTTGATTCACGGTCGAGTCCGTCGAGAGCCCGGCCAGCATGGCCGGGATACTTGTTTGATGTATACGAACTCGGGCCGGTATTGCCTGCTCGAGTCCGCGTTTCGAGTCGCGTTCTGCTGTCGACCTGGGCGTCTCGCGGTGTAACGGCCTAGTTCGAACGGATTGTGATCAGCGACGGATCCGATCGGTACGGGGGCAAACGGAACGCGCACTGCTATTCCGGCCGGCCGTACAATCGTCGTCCGATGGAAAAGCGGGTCTCTCTCTGAAGCATGTGACACGCCGATCGCCCAGCCGTCACGCCAGCAGGTATACGGTGAGGTGTACGGCTGGTATCGTTTCCGTTCGACCGACGACCCGTTGTGGCTGGTCCGTGGTTTCTGCTGTTGTTCCTCCTTGCTCCACGTCTAGCCGCTGTTCTCGAGTTCCCGGGTTCGTCTACAACGATATTCGTTCTCCTGCTCCCCGCTGAAGCGGATCTCGGCGTACCCGCCGCTGCTCCGGAACCGTTCCGCACGATTCGCGGAAGTCCCCTCGGCACCGAACCGATGATGCGGTGTGACTGTGACACCTGTTATTGGACCCGGATCAGTCGCGGGCCGAGCGATCGATTCGATGGCTGGAACCGTGTTACGTCGACCGGAACGAATACCGGACGAACGGAGCCACAACCATCGATTGACGGTCTCGTTCGTTCCGCATTGATCCGCGTACGGACCCGTTCGGGACTGTCAAAGGGATTCCCTCCGGTGACCGTCGATTTTCACCTGTAGTCATGTTGTTGTGGTCGGATGATAAGCCTATCCGCCCGAAATTATACATACATATGCTTGTAATGGCTGTCCTTCGTTCCGGACCGGAGTGATCGACGACCGACAGATGCTTACGTACGAATTGTTTTGATAATCTCAAATATCCGTTTCCCCCGCGTCGACACGCGGGTATTGTACGAAATATTTATATTGTGGTAGCCGACAGGACAGTGTATGCAGCGAGAAAAAGCTGAGCCAACAGTCCAAAAATTACCGGGACCAAAGGCCCAGGAGTGGGTCGAGTTTCACAGCGAGGCGGCAGCAACGAGCACGTACGTCTATGATTTCGTCTGGGACATCACCGAGGATGCGGTCGGTCCGTTCTGTACCGACCCCGACGGCAACGTTCTGCTCGACTTTACGAGCCACGTCGCTGCTGCTCCGCTCGGCTATAACAACCCGAAACTGATGGACAAGCTGCGGGAGTTCGACCTGGTCGATCCGCTGAAAATCGCGGGACAGGACTTCTACGTCAGCACTGGCGGAACGCCGGACGACACGGAACTCCCCGGCCCCGCCCATCTCATGGACACGTTGACCGACATCACCGAGCAGTACGGGATGGATACGGTCTTCCTGTCGAACTCCGGGGCCGAGGCGGTCGAGAACGCGATGAAGATCTGTTACGATAACTGCGAGCAGCCCAAATACGGACTCACGTTCGAGGGCGCGTTCCACGGGCGCACGCTCGGGACGCTCTCGCTGAACCGGTCGAAATCCGTTCATCGTCGCGACTTCCCCGAACTCAGCGGCATCCACGACGTCCCCCACAGCATGGCCGGCGTCGAACGCCTCCGCGAGAAACTTGACCCCGACCACGGTCACATCCCTCCCGAACAGGTCGCCTTCCTCATCCTCGAGCCGGTTCAGGGTGAAGGTGGCTACCAGATTCCGGAACCGGAGTTCATGCGTGCGGTTAACGACCTCTGTGACGAACACGACATCCCGCTCATCGCCGACGAGATTCAGTCCGGCGTCGGCCGGACCGGTGAGATGTGGGCGTCGGACCACTTCGACTTCGAGCCGGACGTCATCACGAGCGCTAAAGCGCTTCGCGTCGGCGCGACGATTTCGTCCGCGGATATCTTCCCCGAGGAGAAGAGCCGTATCTCATCGACGTGGGGTGCCGGTGATATCCTCTCCTCGATTCAGGGGACGCTCACGGTCGCGGCCATACGGGAACACGACCTCCTCAGCCACGCGACACAGGCCGGCGAGCGGTTCCTGGGTCAGCTCGAGGACCTGCAGGAGAGTCATCCCGAGACGGTCGTCGACGTTCGCGGACTCGGTCTGATGACCGCGGTCGAGTTCGATACGAAAGACCGTCGGGAGGCGGTCGTCGACGCTGCCCTCCAGCGAGGGCTACTGACGCTTGGCTGCGGGCAAAAGACGCTCCGACTGCTCCCGCCGCTGGACGTTCGCGAGCGCGAACTCGACATCGCCGTCGATCTCCTCGACGACGCGATCGATCACGTCGAATCGTAACCGAGTAGCCAGTTGATGATCGCGCGGCTCTGTCGACACGATCCGGGCACGCGCCCACGCGTTCGCGACGCCCGTTGCCGGCCGATCACGACTCTCGACACCACCACCCGACTTCAATAATGACACAGAAGCAGACCACCCACTCCGAATCGGACAGCGAATCGACGACCGAATCACCTCTCGAAACGGCTCGTCGGCAGCTCCGTACCGCTGCGGGCCGGACCGATGTCGACGACGGCGTCATCGAACGCCTCAAACACCCGACCAGAGTCGTCGAGGTTTCCATTCCGCTCGAGCGGGACGACGGCTCCGTCGATGTCTTTACGGGGTATCGAGCACAGCACGATGACGTTCGCGGCCCCTATAAGGGCGGGCTCCGCTATCACCCCGAAGTCAACGCCGACGAGTGCGTCGGCCTCGCGATGTGGATGACGTGGAAATGTGCCGTTATGGATATCCCGTTCGGCGGCGGGAAAGGGGGGATCGTCGTCGATCCGAAGGAACTCAGCGACGACGAGAAAGAGCGCCTCACCCGACGGTTCGCGGAAGAAATCCGAGACGAGGTCGGTCCCAGCAGGGACATCCCCGCACCCGATATGGGAACCGACGCACAGACGATGGCCTGGTTCATGGACGCGTACAGCATGCAGGAAGGGGAAACGATTCCCGGCGTCGTCACCGGCAAACCACCCGTCATCGGCGGGAGTTACGGTCGCGAGGAAGCCCCCGGGCGGAGCGTCGCCATCGTCGCGCGGGAAGCGATCGAGTACTACGACGAGAGCCTTGACGACGTGTCGATCGCGGTCCAAGGGTACGGGAGCGTCGGTGCGAACGCTGCCCGCCTGCTCGACGAGTGGGGCGCGGACATCGTTGCCGTCAGCGACGTCAACGGCGGTCTGTACGACCCCGACGGACTGCAGACACAGGACGTTCCGTCCCACAAGGAGGAGCCGGAGGGCGTGATGCGATACGACAGTTCGAACACGGTTTCCAATGAGGAACTCCTCGAACTGGACGTGGACGTTCTCATCCCGGCTGCCATCGGGAACGTCATCACGGCCGACAACGCGGATCGAATCCAGGCCGACATCATCGTCGAGGGCGCAAACGGCCCGACGACCTCGACCGCGGATACGATCCTTCACGAGCGCGGTAAACACGTTATTCCCGACATCCTCGCGAACGCCGGCGGTGTCACCGTCTCCTACTTCGAGTGGCTCCAGGATATCAACCGCCGAACGTGGTCCAAAGAGCGGGTCAACGACGAACTCGAGTCGGCGATGCTCGACGCGTGGACCGACGTGAAGGCGGAAGTCGATGCCGGGGACATGAGCTGGCGGGATGCGGCGTACGTCGTGGCGCTCAACCGCATCGGCGAGGCAAAGGAGGCCCGCGGACTCTGGCCATAGCGCGGTCGGCCGACGTACCGCAGCTATCGCTCACGGCGGAAGTGCCGTCGACGATCCGTGAGAAACTCCGTTTTTGACGCGGCTCCCGAACTTAGCGTGGCTTCTGGACGCCGGCCGTCTCGAGGTTCACCTCGATGATATTGGCTGCTTCCATTACTAATTCGGGAATTTCGGATTCGAAGTAGTCCCCCGAAAGACGACTGGTTGGTGCTGTTACGCTTATCGCCCCACAGACGGTGGCGTCGGTTCCCATGATCGCGGTTCCGACGGAGCGCATTCCCCGTACTTCCTCTTCGTCGTTGACCGCGTATCCCTGGGCTTGGATCCGGTCGAGTTCATCGAACAGCGTTTCGAGATCGGTGATCGTCTTTTCGGTTCGTTGGACGAACCCCTGTTGGTCGACGATCTCCCGGACCCGGTCTCGGTCGAAACACGCAAGCATCGCCTTTCCGGCCGCCGTGTGGTACAGGTACTGTGGTGACTCCCGCATTCGAAGGTGGTAATCCATCGCGATCGCCCTGTCGCCGCTACTTTCGTAGAGCGTTACTTCTTGTCCCTGACACTCGACTGTGAGATGGACCCACTCACCCGTCTTCTCCGCGAGTTTTTCCACCTCGTCCTGACCCGCGCGGTAGATGTCGGTTTGATTTCGGACGCTCTCACCCATCGTTACCAGCCGTACCCCGAGCCGATACTCCTTCCCCGATTTCGTAATGAACCCCTCGTTCTCCAGCGTCTCGAGATACGTGTGGACCGTCCCCTTCGAAATATCGACTTCGTTACAAAGATCGGTAAACGTCGGCGTCTCGAGATATTGGATCGCTTCCAGAATGGCACTCGCTGTCTGAATGGATTTGATCCGGCGGGGAGAACCGGCCGAGTCGTCGGCGTGCATGTCGTTCATGTGTTCACCGCGGCATATAGGTTTGTATATGACAAACTCCGATCGGAGACGGTCCAACGCCAACACGGCACTCGGTATCGCGAAACAAAACCGACTGCTCGAGTCGCCGAGCAGCAGTTGCGACGACAACGCTCAGCGACACGTGGTTCTTATCGGAGAGTCGCCGGCGACGGCCCGACCGTCCGGTCTACCACTCGAGGCTGCCGCCGCTCTGGTATTCCGTCACTTGCGTCTCGAAGAAGTTCTTCTCCTTGTTCAGATCGACCTGTTCGGACATCCACGGGAACGGGTTTTCGGTCCCGTACTGTTCGGGTAAGTCGAGTTGCTCGAGTCGCCGGTCGGCGATGTGTTCGACGTATTCGGCGAACTGCTCGGCACTCATCCCCAGGAGTCCGTCAGGGCAGGCTTCGTAGGCGTAGATCTGTTCTAATTCGACGGCTTCGGTTATCAGATCGATCACTTCGTCACCGAACTCGTCGGTCCACGCGCTGGGATGTTCCGCCCGAATCTGGTTGATGAGATCGATTCCGAATCCCAGATGGAGCGACTCGTCGCGCATGATGTATTCGAACTGTTGACCGACGCCAACCATCTTGTTTTGGCGTTTTAGTCCGAGCATCATCGCGAAGCCGGCGTAAAAGAATAGGCCTTCCATGATGACGTAGAAGCCGACGAGATCACGGAGGAAATCGCGTCGGTCCTCATCCGTCTCGATGGTGAAGCCGTCCGTGTCGAGTACCCGCGTCAAGTCGACCACGAACTCGTCTTTCTCCTGTATCGATGGGACGCGGTCGTACATTCCATAGAGGTATTCGGGGTCGAATCCGAGCGAGTCACAGCAGTAGATGAACGTATCCGTGTGGATGGCTTCCTCGTACGCTTGCCGGAGCAGATACTGCCGGCATTCCGGGGCAGTGACGTGGTCGTACACCGCGAGCACGATGTTGTTAGCTGTCAGCGATTCGGCCGTCGAGAAGAACCCCAGGTTCCATTCGATGAGTTGTCGCTCGGCATCGGAAAGGGCGTCGCCGTTCCACTGGGTGATGTCGTCCTGCATCGGAATCTCCTCGGGCACCCAGTTGTTGTTCACGCCGGCTTCGTAGTATTCGCGAGCCCATCCGTAGTCGATCGGAAGTATTTTGTTCGGGTCGTGTTCGGCGTCGTTATTGATGATCGGCATCGTTGTAGTGGTTGTAAACGTAAGTCGTGCGTGTTACTGGCAAGCCTCGCAGGTCGGGTCCTCGACTTTGCAGAGTTCGTCCTCGTCGGCAGGATGCTTCTCGTCGGCTTCGAGGTCTGACGACGATCCGTCCCGTCGCTGTGTCTTCCCATACTCGGACATGTCCAGCGTGGACTTCTCGATCTGGGACGCCCCGAGCGTTCGGAGGTAGTAGGTCGTCTTCAGACCTAGTTCCCACGCAGTCTCGTATACGTCGGTGAGAAGGGACCCATCGGTGGACGGGAAAAAGACGTTATGTGAAACGGACTGGTCGATCCACGTTTGCCGGTGGGCGGTCAACCGAAGCTGCTGCCGTGGGTCGATCTCGAAAGCACCACGGTACAGTCGCTTCAACTCGTCCGGGATGGCATCTATTTCCTGAATCGAGCCGTCGTGGTACTTGATACGGTCGACCAGTTCGGTATCCCACAACCCAGCTTCACGCAGGTCGTCGACGAGTTGGTCGTTGATGATCGTGAACTCGCCCGACATGTTCGATTTGACGTAGAGATTCGAGTACAGGGGCTCGATCGACGGTGTCGTCCCGTTGATCGTCGATACGGTCGCCGTCGGGGCGATAGCCATCGTGTTCGAGTTTCGCATCCCGTGTTCCGCGACGTGCTCACGGACGACATCCCAATCGAGTGTCTCCTCGCGCTCGGTCGGCACCTCACGACCCCGCTCGTCCTCGAGGAGGTCGACAGTGTCCTGTGGAAAGAGGCCGCGGTCCCACTTCGAGCCCTTGTAGGAGGGATACGGCTCCCGTTCCGCCGCGAGTTTCGAGGAGTTGAGAACGGCGTGGTAGGAGACGAACTCCTGCCAGCGGTTGGCCTTCTCGAGCGCCTCTTCGGAATTCATCGGAACGTTCAGTTGCATCAGCGCATCGTGGAACCCCATCGTTCCCAGCCCGACCGGGCGGTGTTGCATGTTCGACCGTTCGGCCTCGTCGGTTGGGTAGAAACAGCGGTCGACGACGTTATCGAGCATCCGCATCGCCGTCTCGATGGTTTCCGCGAGGTATTCCCGGTCGAGTTCGCCGTCCGAGACGTGGGTCGCGAAGTTGACACTCCCGAGGTTACAGACGGCGTGTTCGTCCGCGCTCGTGTTGAGCGTGATCTCGGTACAGAGGTTCGATGAGTGGATCGTACCCACGTGATCTTGCGGCGAGCGAACGTTACACGGATCTTTGAACGTCAGCCACGGGTGGCCGGTTTCGAACAGTCGCGTGAGTAGCTTCCGCCAGAGTTCCTCGGCATCGACGCGTTCGTACTGTCTGAGGTCGCCGTTTTCCGCTTGCGTCTCGTACTCGCGGTAGCGCTCTTCGAACTCGATACCGGAGAGATCGTGGAGGTCGGGGACCTCGTCGGGGCTGAACAGCGTCCACTGTTCACCGTTGTCGACGCGTTTCATGAAGAGATCCGGAACCCACGCAGCCGTGTTCATATCCGGCGTACGGCGACGCTCGTCCCCCGTGTTTCGCTTGAGGTCGATAAACGCCGGGAAATCGAGGTGCCAGCAGGCCAGGTATGCACACGCAGCACCGCGGCGCTTTCCCGAGCGGTTGATGGCCGCCGTGACATCGTTGCTGATGCGGAGGAACGGAACGACGCCGGTCGATTCGACACCGGTGCTCTCGATGAGCGCGCCCGCCGACCGGATGTTCGTCCAGTCGTTGCCAAGCCCGCCGCTCCACTTCGACAGTTGGGCGTGGTGTTTGTACGACTCAAAGATGTTCTCGAGGTCGTCCTGTACCGTCGTTAGGTAACACGACGAGAGTTGGGGATGGGTCGAGCCACTGTGAAACAGCGTCGGCGTCGAGGGTGTAAACTCCAGTTTCGAGAGAACGTCGTAGAACTCCTTGGCCCGCTCTTGTGGGTCATCTTCCTCGATTGCGAGCCCCATCGCGACTCGCATCCAGAACGCCTGTGGGAGTTCGAGGCGGTCTCCGTTTTGTTCGGTCTTCCGGAAGTACCGTTGGTACAGGGTTTCCATCGCCATATATTCGAACTTCCGGTCTCGATCGAGCTCGAGGTAGTCGGCGAGATCGTCGAGGTCGAACCGTTCGCGGAGGCGCTCGTCGAGGAGGTCGAGATCGACGGCGCGTTGGAGGTTCGTGACGAACGTCTCACGGTATGCGCGGTCGAGGTCGAATCCGGTCAGGTCCTCGCCGAGTATCTCGCGATAGTATCGCTGTCGGAAGACGCCGGCTGCGACGCGTTTGAGTTTCGGTTCGATCTCGATGCGCGCCGTCAGTGCTTGAATCGCGGCCTGGTACACCTCGTCGGTAGCTGCGTCGTCGTAGAGGTTCCGTTCGATTTCGGTGACGAGATCGTCCCAGTCCGTTGCGGTAAGACTCGTTTCGATGTCCGTGCGTGCCCGGTCGATGATCGACCGGATTTCGGGTGTTGTTGCGGTGGATTGCTGGCTCATGTGTGAGGTGATCGGTCGGCTCCTATCGCTGATCCGGACCCGTCGGCTTCAACACCGAGGGCTGTCTCACGTTCGCGACGGCACGTTTCGGGTTCGGATACTTCCGTGTGGGCTGAGACAACCCGGCTGTACGCGCCCGTGCCTGTGTCGCGGTTCTTCACTCGAGGAGAGACCCACTCCGGACGTTCGGAGGTGGTAAATCGGAGCGAACGTCGGTGCCACTCGCGGCGTCGTCTGATGGCGGTTCCGTCGGTACTGGTCGCCGTATCGATGACGCGTGTTCGCTCGTTCCCGCAGTCCGGACAGTTCATAGTTGTCACTGGTCTCTCCTCTCACTCTCCCCCATGTGGGGGCTCTCGGTTTCAGCCGCAATAGCTGGTGTCAGTGGAACGCATATAAACTTTCCCAACTAGCTTGATGTAGTACAAATACACTTGTACTGTCCGGGCCGGGGAAAGCGACTGGTTCTGTGACCCGAGAGCAACGCGGCACCAGTCTCACCACTCATCAGTTAGAACACATTCACGCGAGATTTCGTCGACGCTTTTGCCGGTGCTCGAGTGCGATGTCACGCAGTTCTCGCTGGGCCTCCGTCGGGCAGTGAAGCGCCGGAACAGGCGTCGGCGTTTCGCTCGCATCGAGGGCGACGAAACTGAAAAACGAGGTAGCTGCGTCGTCGGTCTCTTCCGCTGTTGGCCGTTCAGCCTGTACATCGACTTTGACGTCCATACGTGTCCGACCGGTTTCGAAAACGTAGCCAGTGATCGTTACGATATCTCCCAACTCGATCGGAGCGATAAAATCAACGTGGTCCATTGCAGCGGTAACTACTTGCCGATTAGAAAACCGTCGAGCGGCAATCGCTCCGCAAATGTCCATCCAATGGAGGACGGAACCGCCGAGAGCCCGTCCGAGGTTATTCGTGTCGTTCGGCATCAAAATCTCACTCATTTCCGTGTGAGAACTCTCCAGCGTTGCCGTCCCACTCGCTGATTGTTGCGGTGGCATACCTTATCTCGGGGAAAGCGCTACAAAAACTATTTGAATTGAATTTATACAATCTTACTTGTACCCGTTGACTGGTATAGTCTGTTATCTATCATGTGGGGCACAATCCATTCACCCGATTCCGTCACGCGAGCCGCTTTATTCGAGAACCCACCGATTCGTGTTTGGACAGAAGCCTCGGTGAGTGGACCGTCCGGAGTGAACTAGTGGTCTTCGCTATCACAACTTCGGAGGATAGCAATGATGCGTCCTTTCGACTCGAATTCAATTCCAGTCGCGCTGCACGCGATCCTATTAATCGTAGTGCATAATACTGTAGCTTACGTATACCGGTACCCTTCGGGAGAAGGTGTCGCCCTCGATTGACAGTGTCACATCGACCGAGCTCGGTGCCGCCTTTTTGAGTTCCGGAAACGTTGCCACAGGCCAACGTACAACGTCACCATCGCGACTGAGTCTCTTCGAGATCTCGACCGTACTAACAAGTCCTTCGGTCTCTGCCTCGTCCGGCGGACTCGAGATACCACTTCCGACTTCTTCCACGCCGAGTTTGCGGGCCGTCACTGTCCGCGCTCGAGTCGCGCCCACTTCGGCACTTTCAATTCTGCCCCACTCCTCGAACGACCAGGTATCGTACGCGGCGGGCTCGCCGCCACTCATGCGCTTCACATATCGAACGGTCTCGTTTTGTGGGAAGTATTCCACATTGTCCTGTTCGTAGCCCGGGTCGTCAGTAATGGTCCGGTCGACGCTGACCGGCTCGCCGTCGGGGCGTACAGGTCCTCTCGAGTCGGCTTCTTTCGCCCACTGGCGAACACGCGAGGAGTTCGTCGTGGGTGACGTGGCTGCCGGTGACTGCGGTGCAGTCGTTGTGGGGTCCGATTCAGTGTCCCGTCCTGCCGGTTCAGGATCAGTACCACTCAAACAGCCGACTGTGCCGAGAACGCTACTAGAACCGAGTAGACAGAGGACCTGTCGCCGTTGCATACAATATTTCCCAGTTTGGTAGGTAAATATTTTGTGCGGAGTCTCGCGGCACCGTTTCGGATTGGCTAGTTCCAGCGGTAGACGTAGCTCTGTAATCATGTTTCAGCGGTTGTTGGATCGGTGTTTCTTGTACTGTCCAGTTGAATCAGTTTGAGAAGTGAGCAGGTCGTAACGTTGAGTCGATTGAGGCTCGCAGACCTGCTCAGCGAAAGCTACGTGGCGGGTTTAGAAGAATCGTGGGAGAACGAACGGACGGCGACCCCGTCGTGGGGAACCGTGGAACAGCAGCTATTACGGAATCCAGTACGAAACTCGATTCTTCGTATGCTTCTTTTTGGAAGCGTCACCCTTTTCGACAAGCGTATCGAGCCGCCGCTGAATCGTCCACCGCGACGCATCCTCGAATCGATCGACAAGATCAGAGACGGTATACGGCTCGCAGGGATTCATCTCCTGGAGGACCTGCTGGGGGGTTGGTTCTTCCGGCTCCTTTGGCACACTATCACAGTATGAGTCGCCTATCCTTAAGTATGATCCATGTGATGTATTGTCTTTATTCTTCACCACGAAGAGAAAATTATAAGATGTCGCTCCATATGCTGCAGTATAGACGGAAATATAAAACCGATTGAACTATCACGAAATATGAGCAAAAAACATAGTCAGGGACGAAACTGGGTGGGGATCATAGCCGCTATATTGGCATTTTTTATCGTGTTGAATGTCATTTCGTACCTCTGGTTCCCTTTCCTCCCGTGGTTCGAGCAACGAGACGCTGGTCAGGAAACAGTCGAGCAGACGTACGACGCCGAGAACGCGATCCAGCAGTACGAGGAGTTCCGCCAGATGTACCACGACATCGAAGCGCAGCGGAACCAAGTCGAGAACGCCTACGACGAAGAGGAGTCGTTCCACGAGACCTACGGTGACGATCCGAACAACTGGAGTCGAACCGCAGAGACGCGCCACGGCCGGATACACGAACGAATCACCGGCAACCAGAACCAACTCGAGCAGTTGGTCGCCGACTACAACGCACAGTCGGATATGGCTAATAAAGAACTGTTCAAATGCCATCTGCCGTATAAGGTGGATGATCGCTTCGCGATACAGGGGCCACCGGGAAGTGGTGATGCGGAGCAGCCCGTAGACACCGGCCCCAACGGGAACTCGATCAACGGGACCCCATCCGAAGCGAACCAGTGCGACGAACTACCAGACAAAGTTGAAAGCTAATTCATGAACAAGAAAAAACTCGTCCTGATCTTCGCGGTCGTCGGAATGATCGCCCTCGCGGGCTGTAGTGTGTTTCAAGATAACACGTCGGCCGGCGACGAGTCAGCTGACGATCTCGCCACCGATACGAACACCGAGCGATCCACGGACTACGGTGGGAGCTACCTCTACGAGATCGGAGTGACGGAATCAAACCAGCAGGGATTGATCCGTGCGCAACCGCCGTTCCAGATGGACAATTCGCTCGAGCGCCAGAACCTAATCGACCGGTACAAGTATCTCAACGACCGGAATAATGTCCATCACGTGTACCTAATGTCTCACGACGGGAAGGTCGTCTCGTACTATACCGCACAGGGGAAAGTCTCGAGTGTCAACTCGAAGCTGACCAACGACCGCCAACTCGTCAAGGTCCCTGACGCAAAGTACGACGGGGGGAATGGCGCGGCTGGTCCGAACGGCTCTAACTGGAAGCTCGTCGAGTCGCCTCAGATGGATGGCTCGTACGGCTCGAATGGAGCTGCAATCTTCTTCTTTACCACTGACGGACATTACGTCGAGTGGAACGGGCTCTATGTCGTTTCGGAGGAGCCGAAGAACATCCAGACACCGGTCACGCTGACCGACGAGGTTGACGAGAACGAGTCCGAAAACTAACTGCCCCTTCTCACACTCAATTCATGAATCGACGCGCATTCCTTGCCACAGTCAGCGCTGTTCCCCTCGGAGGGTGTACGGTGCTTGGCGACAGCACGACTGACAGCCAGCAAACCCACACGCCGACGAACGAGTCCGACAGCCCTGCCGTTGACGACCCTCCTGAGGAGGTGGCGGCTGTCCAACCACTCGCCGAGGCGTTCTACACGCATATTACCGAGTTCTATCCAGATGCCCGCGTGTTCATCACACCGTCCGGGGAGATCGTGATGGACTACCAGGGGAATGCCTCGAGCGGCGATGCGCTCACACGTGAGTACAACAATATCGCCACGGAGTACGCCGAATTGATCGAAACCGAAGGGGCCGAGCCGACGACACTCATCATCTCCCCAGCCAACGTCAAGGTGTATGTAGTCGAATCGGCACTTCGTGCCTACGTGAACGACGAAATCGACGAACAGGCCTTCCTCGAGACAATCGAGGTGAAAACCAGTGAGCAAAGAGACCCAACGGCTGGCGAGTGAGGAGGCAATGCCCGGCGAAGACTCGAGCACAGCGACGATTCGGTGCGAGTCGCCATACTGCGATCGCGAAGTCTACGAAGCCGCGACCGTGGACGTCGTTGTTGGTGCGACTATTGGGGAGTGGTCCGACCCCCAACCTCATGTCGGGGTCACCGGTACAGATTCAACGTCCCCAGTGGTTGAGCAGTGGTGCCTAACGTGTGCCGAACAAGAGTTCGGCATCGAGACAAGTGCCCACGAAAAACGCGTTGAGCAGGTGTCGCAGTACGTTACACTGCGTACAGTCTCCGCGTTTCTGACGGGGATCGTGATCGCACTGCTGGTAAGTTCCGTACTGTTGGTATAGCGCCTCGTCGTTCCTCGGTTCCTGCAAATCCGGGAATCGAACCTAGCTCTCAGCCCTTTACCGTTGCATGTGGCTGTGGGAGCCATTGCTGCGGACAAGGGGTTCCAGGACTGGCACGCTGCGTACGAACCCTCCGTGCTTGCTGTTGAGTCTCTCGTTCGCTACCGCGGATCATCATCGAATGCAGTCGTAAACAACGCTCTCATCCGGGCACAAACTGCTCTCAGCGCTGGATGGTAGAACTTCGTACTCGAACGAAGCGCTCGCACGGCGTCGCCGTGTGGGCGCTGGACTGGTATCGCAAGTTCCGTGAACTTGTTCTGCTGTTCGCTCTCACCAACATAGACTCGGTGTGTGAGGTCCTGTAACCGCGATCTAGTATCTATTCAACAGAGCAGCTGAGAGAGGTCTTCCAAGACCACACTGGACAGCGACTGATCGACGGCAGTCTCTCAGTTACTCCTTCGATCCGTGTCAGGTCGCCAATCATAATACGACACCTGAGAAAGAACAATCGGATGCAATCGCAAGAGGTTCGGTGGCGATATTACCTTTATTCGCTCACCGAAACGCAGGGGCTCATCGCTCCCGTCTGGGTTCTCGTTCTACAGGCTCGTGGGCTCTCCTATACGGATATTGGACTTCTCGGTGCGTTATATTGGGCAGTGCTTGTTCTCGCAGAGATACCGACCGGATATATCGGTGATCGCATCGGCCGACGGCGGAGCCTGTTCATCGCTGCACTCATAACGGCTGGTGGAGTCGGCGGACTCGCATTCGCTCGGACTCTGCTCTCGTTCGCGCTGGCACTTACCGCATGGGCAGTCGGGATCACATTTCGTTCCGGGACGGCCGATGCCTGGCTGTACAGTGTACTCGGACGGTCTGGCACTGCCGATGCCTACACTCATGTTCGCGGCCGTGGGCGAGCAGTCAAATTGGCCGCAACTGCGATAACTGCAGTCATCGGGGGAGTCCTTTATACGAAATCACTCGTCGCTCCGTTCTTCCTTACTGCTGGTTTATTAGCCGTCAACTCAGCTGTCGTGTTGTCGTTTCCGACGGTCCCCGACGGCCAAGGGCGATCCCGGTCGGAGTCATGGCTCTTCTCGACGACACGCCAAGAACTGACAGCGGCGTTCAAACAGCCAGGGATGCGGAGTTTCGTCGGATACACGGTTCTCCTGTTCGGCCTCGTCGAGGTTACCCGAACTTTCGTTCAGCCAATCGTCGCCGGTGATCAGGTCGGACTCTCCGTTGCCGCAGTTGGGGCATTGTATGCGTGTTTCAATATCGTTGCTGCTGGAGCGAGCGCTCTCACCAGTCGGATCGAGCAAACCCTTGGGGTCCGCGTTGTTGGTTCCTCTTAGGACCGCTTCTACTAGCTGGAAGCCTCGTGAGTCTTCCTGTGGTCCCAGCCGCAACCGTCCCAGCGTTCGTTGGGATGGAAGCTATCTGGCACGTCAGCCAGACGTTCCAGAGCCGTATCGTCAACGATCGGACGCGCAACCGGCGGCGAGCTACTGTTCTCAGCGTCGTCTCGATGGGCGGCGGCGTAGCTGCGATCGCGTTCCGCGCCGTGGGTGGTGTCCTGGCCGATATGTTCAGCCCACCTCTGATGCTTGCTCTACTCGCCTTCGTCTTCGTGGTCGGTTCGGGGATGCTATTTACAGCCACACCGGAGACAGTGTTTCGGACGACGGAAACGGATCTGAGTCGATAATACTAGTTCATAGCCATGGTGCTTGCCGACCAGTTCGAGCCTTTTTCGACCTTGACGCACGTGATTTATTCCGGGAACGATGCGCTCCCGGAGGCAGTCACGAGCATCAATCGGCTCTTCGAACGCGACAAGCGAATCCGGTTTCTCACGAACGATCCGCGACCGACGCGGGAGGCAGTCGTTGCCGACCTCCGTGACCTCGGCATTGAAGCGGGTGCGGATGCGATCGTCACCTCGGCGTCGACGGCGGCGACGTATCTCCGCCGTGAGCCGGTGAGACGGTCCACTTCGTAGCGAATTGGTATCAGTGTACTATTGAGACCGGCACGCTCGAAGCGGATCGAGATGAGGCGCTCGAGGTCGAATTTTTCGACACGGATGAGCTTCCGGATGGGATGCTATCCATGCCCCCGCAGTGGATCGCCGATGCAGTGGGGCAGAACGGTGTGTCGGTCCGATCGGAGATGCGAAGCCCACACGTCGAGTCACTAAATTGGCGACCACTGAACAGTTGAAAACAGTCGTCCGCTGCTCGTTCCGGGAACACGTCGGTTCCCAAACCACGTCGTACAGCGGTTCACCGTCTTGATCTCCGCGGAGAGTCGCTCACGCCCCGCGACGACTACGAAGACGAGCCACGCGGGGGGCGTTGTCTCGAGATGCAACAAGGGGTAGCTTTCCTGATTGTCAACTCGTTGCTGCTGTTGAACAAGGGCCGGAATGAGGGGTAAGCGTTCAGTCTAGGCTGGCGAGGCGTCCGAGTGGTAACCGCTGCCGGACGTCGCAGAAACTCACCTATCTGGTCGATAGTACGACAAGACCGTCCGTTTGAACGGCGATCCGAAGCAGTGCTCACTCATTGACCCGGCTAAGCTTACGCATCATCGACCGGATAAACCCGTTGTCGTCTCGACTCCTCCTCTCCTCTGCTTGTGGAAGTTGCGACTGCCTTGTTCAAGGCAGTTCGATTCACCTACGTTTACGCCCTGCTCCGCATCCGGTTGGTAAAACCGTAGGTTTTCACGTCGTAAGCACGAGCGGGCACTTGATGCGAGTGCTTGACCGGGAGCCATATTCTCACATCCTGTTGGAGAGCGACGGCGAGTGGATTCTCACCTTCCTGCTCGGCAGGGCGGTGATGTGGGATGTCTCCGTGCGGCTGACGGACACCGAGGTCGTGGCTCTCGAAGATGGCGACATCTCGATTGCCGACCTGATCGAGCGATTCAGTGCCGACGGTTCCACCGACGAAGGCAGGCAAATCACACCAGCAGTCCGGCCAGGCAAGGACGACGACAGCCGAGAATAGAGTGTCACCGCGGTCAGCGCTCTTGGGTCCGGACCCGGACGTGCATGCAGTCAATTGTCCCTCCCCGCATCGTCCAAGGGCGAGTCGCCGTCGGCAGCGTCGAAGACGGCCCTTTCGAGTTCCGCACCGCCGACTGCGCGGAGTGCTTGGCCGAACAGGTAGGTGTGGTCTGCCTGGGTACGAGGGTTCTCCGTGGCAAGCGTGTTGGCGACACGTGAGAACGTTCCCACCGCTGGGTCGTCGGCTCGGAGGATAGCCGTCTCGCTTGCGATCTCGGTGGACTGATACACCGCCGCGACACACGCCTCGACCTCGGCGGCTGGCTGGCCCGTCGTGGTTCCTGCGACGACGATGTCGGCGTACACTTCTTCGAGGAACGCTGCCGGGTCCTCGACATGAGCCCCCGTAGCGTACGCCCGGAGTTTCGAGTCCAGACGGCGACGCCACGCGTCGGCCTCGTCCTCGACCGTGTGAACGTAGGCGCGTGTGAAGACACCCGCGACGAACGCCGAGGGTGAGTCCGGAAGTTCCTGCGTCGCGGTCGCGTCGAGTCGGTCCGTCACGACTGCAAGCCACTCGTCAGTGTTCGGCTCGGTCGATCGAGTGCGACCGACGATGGCGAGCGCCTCGCCGTACACCCGCTCGAGGAGCGCGCGACGCTCGAGACCGATCCAGTCAAACGACTGGTCCTCGGCGGCCGCGACGACCGACGTGACGCCGAATCTGACTTCCCCGGGGTCGGCCTCGACGGCGAGTGCCAGCGCGGTCCCGAACACGGTGCTGACGTAGTTGACGGGGTGCGGTGGGTGGTCCGCTGCCGTAGCGGCAGTCTGGACCCGGTCGAAAACCGCCTGTACCAGCCGTTCGTGTGTCCGCGCTCCCACGTCTGTTCGCGTCAGCACCGCCCGTAGGATTGCACCGTCAACCGCCGCGAATGCGTCGAACCAGTCGGTTTTCGTCGGGCCGTCGACCGCCCAGCGACAGTCCCGAAAGGAGGTGACGAGCGAACCGACCCACTCTTGGGTGTCTTTCGCTGCGCCGTCGGTTGCCCAGTTCGCCGCTGCAGCACCGAAGACACCGCTCAGGAAGGTGACCGGATCGTCGACTAGGTCGGCCCTGGCGGCGATTGCTTCGATTCGGCCGGAGAGTTGCTGATACCAGGTTGCCTCCCGGCGTGGCGAGATCGTGGATGGTGGCTCGTGTGCCCCGCGTCGCGGGACCGCGGATTCCAACTCGCCGTCGAACCCGTCGACCTGCGTCGACAGTGCCCCACGGTAGACCGCTATCAGGTATCGCTCCCGTTGCTGGTCGGCTGCCTCGGCTGCAGCCCCCCGTGTTACGGACGCGTCGTACAGGTCGATCCAGTCCGCCAATCGTGGCGAGTCGGAGAACGGGGACAGGCCGGTGCCGTAAGAACCGTCCGTGACACTATCGGGGTGGTCCTGTTCGACGCGGGCGAACGCCGCGAGTGCCGCCGCGTGGAGGGTGGCACGGCACTCCCACTCGTCGTCGGCCAGACCCGACGCCGCGACGGTGTCGACGAGTCGCTCACACACACCGAACAACAGTTCCGCACGGTCGAGATCGCGGTAGCCCACGACACGCCCGACGGCCCGCCCGTAGACATCGGCGACGAACGCCACCGGGTCGTCGAGGTCGGCGCTCGTCGCCGTTCGACAGAGGTCCGCGCTGACCGTCACCAGCCATGGCTCGATCCGCTCCTCGGTGCAGTCGAACTCGTACCCCCAGTACCCGATTGCGCCGGTGTAGGCGTGCCATAACAGCGCTTCTCTATTGGCCTGGGTCTGGAGAAAGGTGGTCGACTCCCTGACCCGGGAGCCGAGTGCGTCCACCCAGATTGAGAGGTTCTCGGGCGAACACGCCGTGTCAGCCAGGGCTCCGAGCGTGGCCGCGAAGCTGTTGCCGATGACGAACGCTGCGAACCCGTCGCCGTTGGTCGCAGCCGCCTGCTGGACGAGCGCGGCGACCGGTGTGAGCGCATCATCGGCGGTTGCCGGGTCGTCGGCAGTATCGACGATCCGAGCGGTCATCTCGCCGTAGATGCGACAGCGCAGATTCAGCCCCGACTCCTTGGCGATCGTCTCCGCGTTGATTATCCCGTGCAGGACCTGGTCGACACAGGCGAGTGCGGCGTGATTCGGTCCAGTGCCGTCCGCTGGCCACGCGAGGGTTCTCAGGGCGATCCCAAAGGCGCTCACGAACGGTTCACGGTCGCCGCCAACGGAGTCGTATCCGTGCGGCGCTGCGGTCTTGTTCGTGAGATCAGTAGCATAGCCCGTGATCGCCTCGATCCACTCGTCGGTCGTCGGGTCCTCGGTCGCTGTCGCTGCCATCGCGGTGCCGTAGACCGACCCGCGGTACGTGATGGCCGAATCGACATCGCCACGACACCGTGCGACATCAGCGACGAGGTCGTCGACGAGCGAGAGCCACTGCGTCGCGGCAGTCGGCTGTGTGGTCTGTGCGACGACTGCGATAGCGTCGGCGACGACGTGCCCGACGAACGCCGCGTCGAGGTCGCTGTCGGGGATGCCGGCGATGGACGCGAGCGGACTCTGGCCCGTGACCGAGTCGACCTCGAGGGTCCGACGGGACGGACGTCTGGTTTCGGGCCAGTCCATTGCGGACAGCAGGTCGTCGGCGACCGCTCGGGGTGTCCGATCGGGTGCGACTTCGACGTTGTCCAGTTCGAACTCAGTGCGGTCACGCCAGGCGGCGATGTCGGCACAGCCAGCCCGTGTGGCGACGGTGTCGAACTGCTCCCGGTTCTCGTCGTCACGGATGAGCAGTGCGCCCGAACACGTTCCGTCATCGACCCAGTCGGCCAGCGCCCGTACACCCGCATCGCTCATAATCCGTGCTGGCTCACCATTGTAGGTCGCGACCACGAGCGCGTTCGGCGTGGCGTCGATGCCCGCTCTGATGTGGTCGGGCTGGTGGAGATCGGGGAGTCTGACCGTCTTTCCCCACGCCATGAGTTCCCTCGCGACAGTCGCTGCGAGCCGTCGCTTCCCGCTGGCTTTCGGTCCCGAGAGTATAACGAGCCCGCCATCGAGTGTGTCGACGACCTCGTCGACGTCAACCCCCGACGCTCTCCCCTCCGTCTCAGGGCCGTCGCCCGAGCCCTGGAACTCCCGATCCGTTGCAGCTGTCTGTAACGCCGCTGGCCCCTCCCAGTGCCAGGCACCGACCAGGGGAGCGGATCCGTACTCGTCGGGCCCTCTCGCGACCTCGTCCAGCGTCGACGCGACTGCTCGCAAGTCAGTCCGGACCGTCTCGATCGCGGAACTCGTCTCGGCGATGACCCTCTCTGCCTCGGGCCGGGCGGCCAGCCGCTGGCCGATCCGTGTCCGCATCGGCTCGGACGCGAACACCCGAAACCGTTCGATCGTCCCGGGTGGGAGGTCGACGGCGATCTCGAGCGCTTCGGCGGCACTGGCGAGCGGCCGATGTCGAACCAGCGGCTCGAACCACTCCGTGTCGTCGTCTGCCAGCGAACCCGCGACGAGAACGAGTGCGGTGGCGACCGCTGGGGCCATTGCAGTTGGGTCGGGACCGACCCCCTCGGCATCCGGATGCAGGGACGAGACGAGGTCGAGTGCCGCCTCGCCGAGTGGCTCGACCGTGCCGTCACACTCGCCGACCACTGTCCTGATGTCCGGTCCGACGAGAACCGTTTCGGACCCGTACTGCGAAAGCGAGAGACAGGCTGCGGGCGTGACGGTCGCCTCGACGGTCCCGATCCGTTCCTGTAGTGGCTCGTCCTCGAAGTCGTAGCGGGGATAGGTGACACGTTCGACGAGGGACGAGTCCTCCTCGTACTCCGGATCGAACGTATTCCGTCGGGAGCAGGTTTCGCGAATTTCATAGAACGACTCGCCGTAGTCCGACGGCGGTATTCGAACCACGAGCACGGAATCGACTCGCTCGAGGAACGCAGCAGACGCGAGGTGACCGCGCCGGCAGAGCCAGTCGAGGCTCCGTGGCCGCGTCACGAGTACTGCACCCTTGGGGCGAGCGAACAAGGCATTCAGGTTTTCCCGGTCGCCGTCACCGGAATGCAAAACTGCCGACACAAAATCGTCGACGACCACGAGTTCGTCGGCGTTGATGGCTGTCGTTTCTTCGAGCCGCTCGACGGATGGGCCGATCTGACGCAGGTGATGTGATTTTCCGACGCTGGGTGCCCCGAGAACGAGTGTAACCTCACACGGGTCGACCGCGTCGCACAGTTCTCCGGGCGTGACTTCTTGAACCGTTCTTTCCATGTATTCCCCACGACTGACTCCACCAACGACTGTGTCTGGATGGCAGACCCCGCCGAGTATATCCATTCAATAGATTGCCTCGAGAATATAAATGTTTGCCGTTGGGACGGCATCTCCGAGGCCGATCCAGCCGCCAATCCCCGGCACCGCCTGACGATTATGGTAGCAACTGAAACGATTTCGGAGAGGGTGGGAACAGCGTCTTTGTGCTCAACGACGGTGTCGACGAACCGAATCCGCCTGTGGTTTTCGTCGACTGTGATCGGACGGCTGACGATCCAGAAAGCAAGATCCGACTTCCGTCGTCCGTGCCCGAGTTTTCGTCAAATCCGACGCGGGTGACGAGTGAGCGGACGGGACTTCTTAGAGGTTGCTTTCGAGCAAGGTGACGATGGATTCCGTCCGTTCGTCGACCTTGTCCATGTTGGTGCATGGTTCTTTATCCACCGTGAGGACGCCGTCTTCGTAGCTGATGTCACCGGTCATCCCTGCTTCGTTCCTGAACACGATCGATTCGAGGTCCGCCTGGAGGGCTTCCCGCCCCAGTTCGTCGCTACAGATCGCCTCGAAGGCATCGATCGTCGGCTGGAAGTACACCTTCGTCCACCCCTCGAACCAGAGATCGTCGTTGACTCGCTCGTCGATGAGTGATTCCCACTCGATATCGAGATCGACTTCGAAACCGGCTGCATCGTCCATCGATTCCTTCAGGGACGGCAGTTCTTCCTCCTCGAACTGCTTTACTTTCCTCTTATTCTTTAGGTTCATTAATATATACCCGGACGAAAATTGATGTCTTGCTTATTTAATACTACCCATTCGATTCTCGCTCTTTCATCGCGAGCCGCACCGACTGCGGGCGGATGTGTGGTACTGAACGAACTGACGACGAACGGTCGGTCACAGCAACGCGCTCTCACGTGCCTGGCGCGATTCACTATGCCTGATCCAAATCCTCGCAAACGAGCCGAGTAGCACTGCCTTCGACTCAACTACGCAGCTGGCCGTCTTCCACCGGGGCTGGACGGCTGCCCGTGACGACGAGACTTGATCTCGACAGTTGGGAAACAGTTAACGGGTGGCACGAGAACGTTGGGGACGTGACTGACGATGTCGCGTATCCCTCTGTCGAACTCATCCTCGATCTCCACGAGCAGATTGTGACAGAAGGCGACACTACTGAACCTGGAGTTCGGTCAGAAGACGCGATTGCCTCCGCGTTGCAGTATATCTCGGAGGGGTTCTTCGGGGAGATGCCCGAAACGATCCATGAAAAAGCAGTCCATCTGATGCGGTTGCTCGTTGCGGATCATCCGTTTGTCGACGGGAACAAGCGAACGGCGCTCCGAACGGTGGTCGTCTTCTATCTACTGAACGAATACACGTTTGACTACGGCGATGAAATCCGGGCCCTCTTACACCGCTTCGCGACCGACGAAGCCGCGGTCGACACGGACACTGCAGTTATCTACTTCCGGGGATGCGCTCGTCGCAACTGATAAGGGGACACACAGACTATCTTCAATAGAAAGATGGCGTCTAGTACCGATTCATCGACGGCAGTCGACGACGAGGTCCGCAAGCTGTATGAACGGTATCAGGCGGCCGAGAGTGACGCCGAACGTCATGAGATCGCCCTCGAGATGGGGAAGCTTGACGGACGCCGCCACGCGGAGATCTACGCAGCGCTTGAAGACGAGTGAGGGTCCTTCTTCCAGGCAACCGTATGCGAAGTCGTTCAGGACTGGCAACTAGCTGGGTTTCGATTAGGGTCGTCGCTAGCTGGGTTCTGTCAGCCGCAAGATCCCACGCATCGAGTTCGCCAGCGAGATGCTATTTTCCCTGACGAGTGATGTCGTAGATGCCATTGCCGAGATGGACGAGTAGGTCGTCGGATGGGGACGTAGAAATACAGCTCACGGTGGACGAAATTTGACTTGCTGTGACGCCGGCAAACGTCGATGTCCTCATTGACGAAGAGTTCTGCTCAACGGATGTGCAGCAAGCGGTTTGTTGCGGGATCGACGGCGGCGTACAGCCAGAATCGGTCGTCATTCAGTTGGCTCACAGTCTCGTCAACCGCGACGTGATCCGGATTTGCGCCATTAAGCGGCTGTCAATCTGCCTTCTGCACCCAGTTGTGACCGGTCGATCGACAGCGTTCGACACCCAACCTCTCGAGAATAGAGATGGTCTCCGAAAGGGATAGTCCAGCCAGATGGAGTTGGATACCGAGCTTCATCGCGGGCTCGGGTGTCGCCTCTCGCTCCAGAAAACCTAATTCAAAGCAGCGCTACCTCCGCTGAGGCGGGTGGTTTCGAGCATAGACCGCTCACAAATCGTTCCGCCTCACTCTTCATTCTTATCTGAACACCGCCCTACTAACTGACACCAACTTTCAAGCGAATGTGGCAGTTTGCGGCCGATTGTCTCGTCGATTACGAGGTCAGATCCACGGCGGCCGCTGCTGCGCTCGAGATCGTGCTTAAGGAGTGCAGCTGGCAGTCATCGAATCGCACGTCAGCGATCAACAGTAGACCACCGCGTCTGAGTTCTCGAAAACTTTCGTTCGATCGGACTCTTTCAGCCGCGTGATCGGATTGTAGTTCAGACGATATAGCCCATTGTACCGAACTCTATCTTGTCCCTTTCGGAGGAAAAAGCATCCATCTGCACCAGATAAATTACCTGTCACGAGATACTCGCTAGCAGGAGACCATCCCTTTGGAAACCCGCCACCTTTTCCTGTCTTATACGTGGCACGCTCACCGTCAAACTCTGTGATTTCCTGAGCAACGAAGTAGTGTCCATAGATCTCTTGGTCGAGATGTGTGTTTGCCCACTGCTTGGCTTCGACCTCGTCGTCGGTGAGGTATTCTTGGACTTCGGCGGGATGGTCAGGGACCGCGCCGGTACTCGCGAGTTGCGTGATTAACAACAGTCCAACAATAGCTGGGGCAACCGAGCGGTTTGTCCGTCTTGACAGGGCAACCGCCCCAATCACAGCCAGTATGATAAAAAACGGTTCCCCGATGCCGATAGCCCGTTGCAAAGAGAGACTAAATGGCGACGCCACAGCTCCGGCGATAAGAAGAGCAGACACGCCAGAAACACCTAACAGACCAGCAGTCTGTCGGTCTTTTCGTGTATAGAGTATCCATGAACCAGCAATCCCTGCAGCCAGCAACAAGACGATCCATGAGCCATGCTCGAAGATAACGATGTCTAAACCACCGGTCCGTGTCGCTGCGGATGCTTCGATGTTCGATTGGACGGTGCTACCAGCTACGAAATAGGTGAGTTTGAATACGACCCCTTTGATCCAACCGGTCAACCAGACCATTTGGAGTGTAAAAACCAGGCCTGCAATCAGCAGATAATGGACCAAATTCTGTGGAACAAAAACGCGATCGTCACGTATTGCGCCGATGGGATTGATAGCTGCTATTGCAGCTACACTACCGAGGGCAAGTAGAGCTCCAAGTTTGTGGAGGCCAGCCATAATCCCGACGAGTGTTACCAGAACAACTGTTCTCGCTGAATCGCGGTGGGCTGTAATCAAGATCGTTGCGACGATATACCACAGAATCTGCATCACACCTTGTGGAATCGTTAGAGTAGCATACACGATGCTGGCCGCACCTGCCGTAGCAAGAACTGAACCAAGTTTCGCTGCTCGTTCTCCGCTGAGACGCCTCGCCAGGTGAGCAACTATGATGACAGGGACAATCGCGTAGAGGAGTACCGACGTGAACTGGAGTGCCGTTGCAGGACTTAATCCAGACACATCCATCACAAGGACATTGAAGAGATGATAGATGGGTGTAATACCGTAAAATCCTAAGTCGGAGATCGCTCCAACTCCTTCATCAGAGATAACGCTAATTGCGACAGCATATTTATCCGGGTCCATCCCGATCATGGAAGGCGTCGCTATCCAAATCGTGGCGCGGTATATCAAACCAGCCACTATTGACTCAGAAACAACACCCTCGACACTCAGTTGGGTACTATCATACAGAATGAGAAGAAGAGTCGCCAGGAATCCCGCTGGGAGTACTGGCCAAATTTCCGTATAGAACAATGCCCATATTGAAGCTACTGCGAGAGGTATATAATGAATGAGTTGACGCCAGCGCTGCAAGCCCATAAAGGACAAAGGAATACCTAGAAGGTAAAACTAATTGATTTATATTCAGTGCGTGGAGTGCGACCGAGTTCTTCAAATAAAACGGCTATATTGAATCGGCATATGGCGGTGAATTTCACTGTTTGACAGTTCGCTTGGTGTTATAGACGCATACATCAAGGCGATTTCACGGAACTCTCGAGACCAGATACGCGCTCGCTCGGCTACGCCGTGCGAGCGCTTGACAACTGAGCTGACGGTTTCGGCCATTCCACTGAGAGCACCGATATTCGTCAATGCGTGCGTGTATGCGCGATCGTACGGAGTGACGATCAGGCGTTTAAGCAGTAGACGAATGTCGAGTTCATGTAGTCGTTTTCGGAGTTGTTAACGGCCTCTTTGAATCCCAGCGCATTCGCTCATCGATTAGGGCTGAAACAAGGTTCTCATAAATATAAACTAATCAAAGTGAATGGCTTATTATACTCTGAAGCGCTTCAACTTGTTCTTGCTTAGCTCTCTTTAGCAAACTTTGATCGACTGAAACAGGCTTGTCCTGGATATCCTCGTCAAGGACTTTCTCGAAGAGAGTTCCTCTCGGCGTGTCGAACCAGAACTGTGCACGGTTTCCGTAGGCAAGCGTCGGTACACAGGCGTGGATCCGGTCGGAGTGTGTTACCCGTGTGTTTGCATACAAGAATAAATAATCCCGAAGCGAATCGGATACGAATACGTTCTCTTTATTGAACAGCTTCCATTGGGACTTCATTTTCTTGATTTTCTGCCAGAGATTCCCGTAGGGTTGCTCAAACGGATAATGGTCCGTATGGATCGTTCTTCTATCGGACGCGATTTTAGGAGTGGTTTGTTTATCGAAGGTTGCAACATCGTACTCGTCGGTAGCGGTTGGCGGGTCATACCACTCATTGATGAAGAACGCGCAGTCGATCCCATCATGAGCACGCGGTACGTCGTCGCTGTACGACTCATATGCGTCCCTGTCTCGAGTAATTATCCCTGCTGGCTCTACTTCGTTGATGAACTGCTTGACATACCGCTGAGTTTCAGGATCGTAATCCCCACCACCTGCTCCTAACAAAACGAGCGGAGTATCATCCTCTGCAAGCTTTTCGAATACTGGATAGTACTTTTCTAACACGTGTTCGTATAGAATACAACCCGGGAGAACCGCTACGTCAACATCCACTAATTCACCAACGTTGATAATATTTTGGAGTGGAGTCTGGCTAGAATGTCGATACAACTCACCATACGCCGATTCATCTCGACTAGAAAAGACGTTAGGCAGGAACCCCTTGGTCTTACGGCCTCCAACTAAATTTGGGTGACCGCTTGCTTCGATGATCTCGGCATCGGGGAATGCACGCTCAATAGCTACCCTTGCTCCTTTATCGATAAATCCGTTTCCAATATTTGCAATCCAAGTTTGCAACAGTAATATTTGCATATAGGTTCTGTAATTCTGAAGGTAAATAGCCCTTTTGACATACACTAAGTAATTATGCATATAATATTATGGCGACATGAATTCCACTAGATATTCCCTTGTATACTCTTAATGAATTTTGAAACGAGATTTCTATCTTCTTCCGAGATGCCTCCAGTCATCCACAACATGAGAACACCCATGCCACCAGATATCACCCCAACAGCACTCAACGTAATTATTTCTAGTATCATTGAGCTGTTAGCTGGAACGATAACAAGTCCGAAAGCTACGACTGTGAAACTAGCTATAGACATCAGAATCGATTCAATTGAGACTACGAGTATATTGTGCATAATGTATAGATCAATTGATTTGAGGACATTCATAGCAGTATACCCGAGAAGCGATGCTGTGGCGGCCCCTATTAGCCCGTATTTGGGTATCAGCACGAGATTGAGGACGAAATTAATTGAAACTGCGATAGTATTGTAGATGAGTACTGACTTTGATCGGCCGAAGCCAAGCATCGCCTCCCCGTTCGGTCCTGTAACCGCATTCAAGAATAGTCCAAGCCCTAAAAGAACTAACAGCGGTTTTATTTCTGCGACTTCGTACTGTTCCCCGAATAGGAATATCAGAAAATCGGGCCGAAGGGCAAGAGCAGCGAATGCAGGTGTAGTTAGCCCTAATATCCATTTTGTAGTTTGTTGGTACATTGGTGCAATAATTGATTCGTTTCCATCGGCGAGTTGTTCAGTGAGTTTTGGATAAAGGAGAAACCCAAATGCAGACCTAAAGAGGCCAAGAAGTGAAGCGATAGTAACTGCAACTTCATATACTGCCACGTGATCAGGACTCTGGTAATACGCGATGAGCGTCTTATCGAGATACGATAGCAATATGAAAATTGACGATGAGATTACCAACGGAAGACTAAATCGATAGAGTTGAGTTATTTTTGCGGACCGATCAATCTGCGGTTGCCATCCTTCCGCCCATACAAGGTATACTCCAGCCGAGGTTGTAAATAAGATTGAGACAAAAAATGCAACTGCTACTGACATGCTTGTGCCGAATACGAAGACTGCAACTCCCGCTAGTATAAGCTTGGATCCTGGTCGAATGATCTTAGATATCCGTACAAACCCCTTTGAATTCATTTCGCCCCGAAGAATCCCGCCAACCAGTTTCAAGAGAGCAAAAATTGGAATCGTACATAGAAACATATAGAGTAGCAGATCAGGAGTCGCACTCCCAAACAGCTCGTTCTTGAGTGTGTCTTTGAAGAGGAATCCAAGGAATCCAGCGACGCCCCCCATTGCAATTACAGTAAGAATTGAGACTGTAATGTACGTATCCCGATACTGACCGTTCCTTTCAGCCGCGATAAACCGAACAACACCCTGGTTCAAACCGAAGAGGCAGGGCAGAGAGACAATATTGACGAGTGAGATTCCAAGTACAACTAACCCAAATTGATCAGTAGTGAGATAGCGGGCACCGATGAGGCGAAATAAGAATCCGGAAAACATGCTCAAAACAGTGCCGAGCAGGACAAGAATTCCTGCTTGACCGACATCAGCTATATCTTTTGACCCCATCTATGTTTGTCCCATAACTCTTTTCTTTAAAAACTTGTTTGAATTTGGGTGTTTAGAAATGCGGTATAATTCTACGTACTAACCACGTGGTCAAAACACCGTTGACCGTTTTCAACGTCCTCGCCATTGACTGTCCGAAGCCATCATTATTTCGAAAAGACAGGATTCGACTAACTGAGAGCTATGTCCGTACTGTAAGCGTGGCAAATTCGTTCACTGCCGTACAAAGGGAACGGTACAATCGTCTGCAGTGGCGCGGGCTTCATCGGTTCGAACCTGGCGAACCACCTCGCTGAAGACAACGACGTGATCGTGATCGACGACGAGTGTCTCGGCACCCCTGAGAATCTTGACGACGATATCGAGTTCTACTCGCGCAGCGTCCTCGAGGCCGACCCCATCACAGGCGCGCGAGTCAACGTCGAGGGGGTCGTCAACGTGGTCGAACAGGCCCGCGAAGACGGCTGTGAGACGGTCGTCTATGCGTCGACATCCTCGATATATGGCAGTCGAACGGAATCCTCGCCGGTCGACATGGACATCAGCATCAACACGGGGGACGAGGCCTCGAAACTCGCCCGCGAACGCTACGGCGAGTACTTCGCGAACCACTACGACATGTCGATAGCCGGCATGCGGTTCCTCGGTATACCAAGGCTGTGGTGGTGCCGAAGCACACAAAGGCGAGTACGCCAACGTGATCGCCCAGTTCGCCGACGATATCGCCAGTGGCGAGTCCCGGTTCTCTATGGTGCCGGCACGCAGACGCGGGGCTTTCTCCCACGTCGACGATATCGTCCGCGGCCTCGAGTTCGCGGCCGACAACGAACTTACCGGCATCTACAACTTCGGAACGGGCGACGCCTACAGCTTCAACACCATCGTCGAGATGCTCAACGAGGAATTGGGGACCGATGTCGAACCTGAATACATTGCGAACCCGATTCCCGATTCGGTGTACGTCCACGTCACTTGTGCCGATGCGTCGAAGATGCGTGAGGTGACTGGTGGGAACCCGAGATCAACTTGGGGGAGGGGCTCCGGCGGGTTTGTGCGCGGTATACCGATGCCGGCGCAGCGACTTCGGACCACCAGGGCTGGCGGGTACTTCATTGGGTGTTCCTCTCTCGTCGCTCAAATTAGGAGGCAAAGGGGATTCCCGATCCAGAAGCCGCTGAAACGGAATTACAGAACTATGCATATCGCTGTAAATAGCTAATTTGAACACTATCTAGATACAGTTCCAAGGATTTATGACATACTACAAAAAACATGTCTTCTGACATGCAACAACAGGAATGCGGACCTGACCTCCGTCCGGTGGTTGCTGCACTTACAGGGACTGATTGTTCGTTTTGTGACGAAGGGATGCTCGTACAGGGAACGTATAAGGGAAACAATGCAGTTCTCTGTGATGCCTGTGAGACACCCGGTGCACAATTCTGGTAAGTAATCCTCGTATTGCGCTTTGAGGGCCGCTGAGAAAGATCGCCGTCGGATCGTTGTTACTACTGCCGTACTCTATCGGTTAATCGCGCTCAGGAAGAACGATGAAAACACGGTCTGTAGCCCGATAACGATCGCGGTAAACGCGATGAGCGCGCCCATCGTGAACTCCAGCGTGCCGAATCCGTTCGTGACCCACTGAAGGACTAACGCGGCCGCATACACGCCGCCGACGCCGAACACTGCTAGACCAGCCGTCGCACCACGCTCAAGCGACAGTGATCCCGTTACGAACTCCGTGATCGGATCGTCGGGTTTCTGAATTGGATCGCTCGTCACGGTGGCGAACACGCCAAGGCTGGAGACTTGATAGCCGACGATCGCTAGTAGGCTTCCGGCGATCATCGAATGAATGCCAAGTGTCACACCGTTAATCGAAGCGCCGGTATATGCGGTCCCCATCACGGAGATGCCGACGAGAGTTAACAGTAATCCCGGTACTGAAAAGAGATAGCCTGGCGCGTTGACCAGCATGAACTGGACGTGACGCCACCCGTCTTTGAAACTCTCGAGTGTCTCCTCGCCTTCCCGCTCGTGATAGACGATCGGTGTTTCGACGATTTCGAGATCCTTTGCCCCGGCTTCCATGATCATCTCGCTTGCGAATTCCATCCCAGTCGACTCGAGTTCCATTGTCTCGAACGCTTCCCGCGTGAAGATTCGGAAGCCGCTGTGTGCATCACTAACCCCAGCACCGTAGAAGGTGTTCAAGAATTTCGTCAGTAATGGATTACCGATGTATTGGTGCAATGATGGCATTGCTCCGGGTTTAATTTCTCCCTCGAGACGGCTCCCCATTACCATGTCAGCATCCTCGTCGCGGAGGTGAGCTAGCAAGCGAGGTATTTGTTCGAAGTCGTAGGTCGTATCGGCGTCACCCATGACGATGAAATCGCCTCGAGCACGCTCGAATGCATACCGATAGGCGTAGCCGTAGCCGGACTGATCAGGCTCGTAGATGATTGCCCCTAACTCCCGGCCGATTTCGGGTGTTCGATCGGTCGAACTATCGCTCAGGATGATCTCGGCGGTGACGCCGAGTTCGGTGATCGCTTCCTTCGCCCGTGTAATACATTCACTAACGCCTTCTTCTTCGTTGAGCGTCGGCATCACGACGCTCAGAACCGGCACCTGCTCACTATCCGGCCCAACAAGTAATTCATCGGCTTCTCGATCATCGACGATTTCCGATTGGCGGCCGTCATCTTGTGCCAACCTATTTAATGCTTGCCCTCTTGATTCAATTATCTCTAGACGATTTTGATCTTTCTTATTTGCTGGACTCATATCATCGTGGGTTCTTTAGTACTTACAGCTGCTTTGCCGTCCTATCATCCATATCGTTTGATCCACTTATCGGCGAAATCCTCGGCTCTCAGAGCCTTGTCGTCGACAGTGAGTGAATTATTTCTACATCGGACAGTTGAATTATCGCCAAGCTATTCATTCTACAACAGTCTCATAAATATTTTGCATCCAGACCAATAAAAATCGAACGGCAGGTAACGCATTTAATTATTATATACTATATAAAAGAAACGGATTGTCGGACAGTACGTGTTGACTGAAACTGCCTTCGTGTCCCTGATTTCAGCGATGGTCGGCGATTGTAGCCAGTCTCATTTCTCGGCGACATCTGCCCAGAGATACACGGAGTACTCCGTATCGGCCAGCGACGGGTCGGATGGTACTTCACCGTCTGGGAAGAGCAACCAGACGATACGTTGATTCTCGCCGGCCAGTGTGGGCTCGAGATCGTACTCGTTGTGCCAGCTGGCGTTGTGTGAAATCGTCGTACTGAGGCGATCGAGTTCGCGCTGTTCCCGTACGACCGTTTCGTTCATCGTTGTATTTGCTTCCCCCTCGCCGGTAGTCGGCTCTGTTTCCACCCTGTCGACGTCTTGCTCGAGGACTACCACCGTATACTCCGTTGTCTCCTGTTCGTGGTTGTCGATTCCGACGGTAACTTCCTTTTGTTCACCTTGCACGAACGCTGTAGGGTAATTATCCGCGACTAGCTCGCCGTCATCCTCCTCGGTCAAGAGGTAGATGGCCGAGAACTGTTCGCCGTCGTGAGGAACCGTCACCGCGTATCCCACACTTCCCGCCGCGAGTAGGACCGAAAGGACCACCAGGACGTTCAGTGCAGCAGCAGTTCGGGTGTCCCGTTCGAGCATCTCCGATCGGGTAACGGCGTACCATTTCTAATATGGGACTCGGAACCGCTCCTCAGCGGGCAGTGCTTGTCGGCGGCGTACCGCGACGGCGGTGGCGATGAGCGTAAAGCCACTGATCGCGATGACGATCGGCCACAGTCGGATTCCCCAGGGTGTGAAGTTCAATACGAGTCCGATCAAGGGAACGATTGCGATACTGAGTCCAAAAGAGAGCGCAACGCGCTCGAGGCCGTCGATTCCGGACTCCAGAACCGAGGCCATCCCGCCCTTCTCAGGAGTACCATCGTCGGCTCCGGCTTGGTTGTCGACCGTCGCACTCGTTTCGTCTTTCGATACGGGTTGGTCGCCGGCCTCGGGAAACAGCGCCGCGATGAACACGTAGCCGGGGATGAACAACACGAATGCCAGCCCGAGCACGATGTTAAGCGGTGTCTCACGGAGGACAGGGGCCAGTGTGGCAACGTCCGTTGCGACGACGATCCCGATCACCGCGGCGAGATCGGCCGGCAATCGCCTGATTGATCGTGGTAGCAACAGCCACAGCGACCGGAATGCACCCATTCGTCTCATAGTAATTGTTGACGGTGATAAAAACGATCCGATAGCTCGGGCTAGTCGCCAGCTTCCGACTCGGCCGAGGCGTCGGGGTTGCACAGGCGGCGGGCCGCCTCGAGAGCGTTTGCGGCCTCGTCCGATGAGACACTGTCCCGGCCGAACGCAGCCCGTTCGTACCTCGCCGTGATCTCGTACAGCAACTCGTCTTCAACTCCAGTGTCGCTGTGATAGTTGTGATAGAACTCCCAGTGGGTGAGAGCCGCTTGCTCATCGGTCCGTGAGTCGAGTGCCTCACGAACGGCGGCATAGACCGCTTGTACTGCCTTGTCGGGCTGCTCGCTCGAGAGCTGTTTGCTTGTTCGCTCGAGTAAGGCTTCGACGGTGTCGGGAGCGGCACTCGATGACTGATCCGAAGCAGTCACCCCCGTTCCGACAGTTCCCTGCTCCTCTGAACGGTCGTCCAGCGTGCTATCGGTACTGTCCGACCGGCGAATCCACCAGACGAGAAGTCCGATCGCGATTATGGCACCGAAGCCGCCTGCGATCCAGACCGTTGACGAGAGCGTGTCACCCCCGTCGATTGTAACGACTGTTTCGTCCATCGTCGGCTCGAGGTTGGATCCGGTCCCATCGTAGGTGGCGCTCACTGTTACTTCGCTTTCGTCAACCGTTTCAGGGACAGCGACGGTATCGTTGAAGGTTCCGCCAGCCTCGGTCGAAACACTGCTGACAGTCACCCCGTCGATCCCGATGTCGACTCTCTCGCCACTGATTCCGTCACCGTTGACCGTGTCGAGCGTTCCGTTGACGACGAGTGTCCGCGTATCGTCCGCGAGCGCCGTAACCGACAACTGACTCTCGGTCTCACGAATCGTCACGTTCGTTGTGTCGGCGGTCCCGGCGAGGGCCTGCTCTTCGAACGGCAGCCGGACACGCAGTTTCTGGGTGCCGTCCTCGACGGATGCCGGTAGTGTGGCCGACCCGTCGAATACGCCGTTCCGGACCGGTACCGTACCGATGCGTTCGTCGTCGACGATCACGGCAAGGGTGACGCCGTCGACAGGGACGCCCTCGGCTGTCAACTCGCCGGCAACGGCCACCTCCTCGCGGTATGCCACCTCGCTACTGACGTTGTCCAAAGAGATCGTCGGCTCGGACTGTTCGATGGAGATATCAATAGTCGTTTTGTCGCCTAAATACGCCGACTGCGTCTCAGGGACGTACTGCACCGTGAGCTCGTTGTCCGTCAGCGACTCGTTGGTTGGGCGATACTCGAGCGGAAACCTGCCCGCGGAATCCGTCGTCACTCGTTCGGTGTGGGTTCCCACATCGAGACGGACTTCCTCGTTCGAGATCGGGGTACCGTCTGCCCTTCGTAGTTCGCCTACCGCGACCAGTGGCTCGAGAAACGAGATATCTGTTCGCTCAGGGACGACCGTCAGCTCCGTCTCCTCGAACTGTTGTTTCCGAACGGTTTCCTGCTCGGCCTGAATGTCGTCGGTGACTTCTTTGATGGCCGTCTCCGGTTCTGAGAGATCCGCACCCGTGGCCGCTTCGATCACAGTGTAATCCTCACGCACGGAGCCTCCAAGAGTATCGATCTCATCCGAGAGTCCTTCGAGTTCACGTGCGAGTTCGCGTGCGCGCTTTTCGTTCCCCGCTTTACGGGCCGTCTCGTACTCCGCTTTGGTGTCCCGATACTCACGTACGGCGTCGGACAACTGGGACTGTTTCTCGCCGGTGGCTTTGAAATCTTCTTCATAACTTTCGCCTCCGGTTTCCCCTGCGACGTCGACGTACTGCTCCAGTCGGTTTTGATACTCTTCGCCGACGTACTCGTTGGCGACCTCATACTCCCCTTCGCTCAGTTGAATCGCACCCGTTCCGAGTCGAGCCGTAAGCTGGTTTGCTAGGATCCCTTCGACAGCATCGAGGTCGCCATCTTCGGAATAGTCGTCGGGGTTTCGATGTGTCGTTGTCTCGGTTCGATTCCGGTCAGTCGTGTTTTCTTGGACTGCGACCGCTGAGTCCGCAACGACGATCCCACCGATAAGTATCATCGAGACGATGAGGAAAACGGGAACGAGTACACGACCGTCGGCAATATTCACGAGCGCACGGTTCGTAGTGCAACCAAATAAGGTATTCTTTCGACCTAGGTCAATACTTTATAAGGGGTCCTTTGGACTAACATCAATACATTGAACATGGTCACTGGAATCTGTCCAGGTATGTATCCCACGCGCCGAGGGTGGACGGTCGTCGCACTCGTCGTCGTGCTCGCTGTCTTCGCAGTCGTGTTCGCACGCCCGCTTGTGCTCGTCGGCGCGGCCCTCGTCGGCACGTGGTTACTGACACACCAGTATCGCTTCGCACAGGACCTCAAGCGGACGCTCGAATCGCTGTCAGTCGTTCAAACCCCTGCTCGGATCGCTCTCCAAACCGGTGACGAGATTCCGGTCACGCTCGCTACGACGCACGAGGCTGAGACGGCACTGACGCTCGAGATTACCGCTGGACTGCCGGTCACAGCTACGATTTCCGAGCCGATCTCAGTGACCCTTGAGCCGAATACTGAGCGCGCCCATCAAAGTCGGACGAGTACCTGGCCAGTCGTCGGCCGCCATACGTTCGACGAGGCAACCGTGAGGGCGACGGATGCACTGTTCCGCGAAACTGTCACCACCGGATCGACGCCGACCGTAACGGTCGAACCGCCCACCCCTGGGACGATCCACGTCGGTGAAGGCGGTGATCGACTCGCCGCCTCGTACGGCTCTCACAACGCCGGCCGCACTGGATCCGGGATTGAACTCGGCGAACTGCGCGAATACGTCCCGGGTGATACGGGAGCAGAGATCGACTGGAAGGCAACGGCACGCCATGCAACCCCGTACGTCCGCGAGTATGAGGCCGAAACCGATCGACGGACGCTGCTCGTCGTTGACCACCGGGCAACTCTCGCAACCGGGACACGGGCTGAGACGAAACTCGAGGCGCTCCGTAGCGTCGCCCTCGTCATCGCAGGGGCTGCACGGCGACTCAACGACCCGCTTGGGCTCGTCACTGTCGGCGACAGTGGACTCACACACAACCTCGAACTCGCTTCGCCAACGGCCAACTACGGCTCGGTCCGCCGTCGATTGCTTTCCCTTGAGCCGACGGTCGCTACGGACACAACGCCCACGACGGCTGTCTCCGGTCAAGTCGACTCGCGGTCGGGAGGCGACCCTGTGGGTTCACCGCTGCTATCGATATCGAGCAGCGTGGCAGCGGGTCGTGTCCCGTTCTTCGATCGACGGACGACTCCCGGTGATGTCCAGCGGTTGCTTTCCAATCTCGAGGGAGCGGACGATGTGTTCACGCGGACACTGCGGCCGTTCTATTCCGACCGCCGAGTGTACTGCGAGCAACTCGCCGAAAAGCCGTTGTACAGCGCTATTCAGCGAGGCGTAACGAGTGCACACGGGTCCCTTTTGACTGTCATCTGTACTGATGACTCGCGACCGGCGGAACTACGTGAGACAGTCGCGCTCGCAAAGCGGGGCGGAAACGAGGTGATGGTCCTGCTCGCGCCCTCCGTTCTCTATGAACCGGGCGGGCTCACGGATCTCGAGCAGTCCTACGACCGCTACGTCGCGTTCGAGGAATTCCGGCAGGAATTCGCTCGCATGGACAGTGTAACGGCGCTTGAGGTCGGCCCGGCTGACCGGCTCTCGGCCGTCCTCGAAGCGGGTCGCTCGAGTGGTGGTCGTCCATGAGTGTCCGTATCAATACGGTTCCGGCTGCGACCGGGCGCGACTGGCTGTCAAGTGGTTCTTTCGTCATACTGGGTGTTACGTTTGCGGTTGTCGCCGGGCCGCTGGGCACGGTAGCAGGAATCGCGACCGCAGTCGTCTGGTACGTCCTCGGCACGCCGTACGCGCTGGCGGCCGGCCATATCGCACTCGTTGCATCCATCCCGAACGGGATCGATCCGCCTGCTGTCGCCCTCGTTGAAACTGCATTCGTTGTCGTCCTGCTTGCACCCTCCTATCGGACCGCGAACCCGCTTCGAATCGCCCTTGTTGCGGTCACCGGTTCGATAGCGTTGGCCGGTACTGCATGGCTGCTCGCAGGGTCCAAGTCGCTCCTACTGGCCGCTCTTGTGGTGCTTGTACTGTTCGCGCTCACCGCGTACAGTTTCCACCGATATGAACTCGTTCGGCTCGGACTGGTGCAGGCTGCCGACCATGACTCGTCGTCACCGATCGCTGGAGTAGCGACCGACGAACCAACGACTGGGTCGTCCGCGGAGACGACCACTGACGTTTCGACTGATCCATGAGCACGACTGATCTCGAGAGTGATGAACCGACAACTGAACCGACGGCCAACCGACCCGCTGAGCGAGATGAGAAGCAACTCGCACTCGCAGCGCAGGTCGACCTCCTGAAGGAGGAAAACGAGCGACTACGAGACGAGTACGCTCGTGCTCGACAGTCACAGTACCGCCGTACTGCGGCGGGGCTTGCGCTCGTCGGTGTCTTCGCTTTCGCCGCTGCGATCCTCCTTCCGGACGCCAGCGAGGTTCTCTTCGCGCTTGCCTCGGTAGGACTGTTCGGGGGAGTCCTCACATATTATCTGACGCCCGAAACGTTCGTCGCCGCCGATGTTGGTGAACGGATCTACGCTGCGATGGCGGCCAATGAGGCCGCAATCGCCGACGAACTCGGTTTACGTGACGATCGTATCTATCTCCCGTCGAACGACGCCGTCGGAGCCTGCCTGTATGTTCCCCAGCAGACATCCGCCGAACTGCCCGCTTCCGACGACGTTGAGGCCCCAATTCTAACCGTCCCCGAGTACCGTGGCCTCGTATTGGAGCCGACCGGATCGCCGCTGTTCGAGTCGTTCGAGCGTGCGCTGACTGGCGACCTCGCGACTGTGCCGGCACCGCTTGCGACGCAACTCGCTGACGGGCTTGTCGAGCAGTTCGAGTTCGTAGGGAGCGCCGAGCCGGACGCCGATCCGTCTGCAGGCCGCGTCACAATCGCGATCACTGACAGCTCGTTCGGGGCTATCGATCGCTTCGATCACCCGATTGCATCGTTCCTTGCAGTTGGATTTGTCGCCGGACTCGAGCGCCCGATTCGACTCGAGGTCGCGGCAGGCGGCGACCGGTCTGACTGGCTGGTTACCTGCCGGTGGGGCGAGAGTGAGGACGTGCTTACCGGTTCGACACCCCCCAACACGGAAACGAACCACAATGATGCAAAAAAAGGAGCGTCTTGGACGGGGTCGGACAAACGCCGATAACGTGTTCCGAAGCTGGCGACCGTCCCGTCCGATCCGCTAGTCGAGGACCTCGTTGCCACCGTCGCTTGCCGCGGCCGAGTCGAACGCTTGCGTTGCCTCAGCACTTGGCGGTTCGACCGTGTCGACGATCTGCGTGACGACCGTTGCAGGATCGATATTGCTCAGGTCGGCGTTCGTGCTCAAGACGAGCCGGTGGCGCAACACTGGCTCGGCGATCGATTTTATATCGTCGGGAATGGCGTAGTCCCGGCCGTTGATTGCGGCTCGGGCCTTGGCCCCGTTGAGAAATGCAAGCGTCGCCCGTGGCGAAGCCCCATGATCGATGTCCGCGTGTTCCCGCGTCGCCCCAACGAGATCAAGCACGTACTCCTTGACTGCTGGTGCAACGTGAACCGCCCGAACCGCCCGCCGCGCATCGTCGAGCACCGATGGGTCGATAACTCGCTCGACGTCTTCGGGACCTAGTTCCGGATCGGTATCGAACCGATCGAGTAGCTCCCGTTCGTTCGCTCTCCCCGGCAGATCAAGCGTGAGTTTGAACTGAAATCGGTCACGTTGGGCTTCAGGTAGCTGGAATACACCCTCGGACTCGATCGGATTCTGTGTTGCGACGACCATGAACGGGTCGGGCAGCGAGAGCGTTTCCCCCTTGATCGTGACGCGGCGTTCCTCCATCGCCTCGAGTAGGGCGGACTGGGTTTTCGGCGTCGCACGATTGATCTCGTCGGCGACGACTAGATTTGCGAAGACGGGGCCGCGTTGGAGTTTGAACGTCCCCGTTCCCTGCCGGTAGATATGGGTCCCCGTAATGTCGGCTGGAAGGGTGTCGGGCGTCATTTGAATCCGGTTGTATTCAAGCCCGGTCGTTCGAGCGAAGAGATTCGCAAGCGTCGTCTTGGCGATACCCGGTACCCCCTCAACGAGGAGGTGACCGCGGGTCAGCAACGCGATTGTGAGATATTCCACCGCCTCGTCGTTGCCGATGAGAACGCGGTTGATTTCCGTCTGTAGCAGGTCATAGATGGCTTCGGGGTCGCTACTCATCCCATCGCCCGGAGCAGTAGTGCCGCTCATTCGTCGTTGGTCCCTTCCGAGCGAGGCGTGTTAAGCGCTGTTGTAATCCGTTGAATTCGGTCCTCGTCCCAGTCTGGATGGCGTCTACGGAGGTACTCGGCTTGCTCGGCATCGGAGAGACCAGTGCCAGCGAGCCCAGCTACCCGACTCTCGGCGGGCTGAAGGCGTGCTGGCAGACGGGATCGAATCGCCACCACTGCGTCCCGAACGTGTGCCTGTGAGACAACCGCAACGAGCCCAATACCGGTGGAACCGACGAGCAACTGCAATAGCGCTGAGTTCCGGATCAGGTGTAGCATGCTGGCCAGCGGTGGCACGGAAGCACCGTGTGATCGATCGAAGACGACGTAGTCGGCATCAGCATACAATCCGCCCACGAACGCGGCGTTATCCGGTTCGTCATACATTGTGTTGATCGTGAGACTCGGATCGCCGACGACGACGACCTGCCCCGAACTGACGTTCTCGACGGTGGCAACTGGATACGATCGAAGCTCGTCCTGCTCGTCTAAATCGTCTTCTTCGGGGCCGAGGTATCCGAAGTCGCTCGTTGCAACTAGTACCGTGGCCTCTCCGGGATTGACAACGGTCCCGTAGTTTAGCGTCACCCGGTCGACACTGGAAGTGAGCGTGTGGTTCTCGATGTCCGTAGCAACTGGCATCGTGGGGCCGCGGAAATGATGACGCTCGTCTCGCAGGAGACGACCATCTACACGCGCTTCCGTCCCGAGATCGGCTAGCAGCGCGTTCCCAGGCTCACCGAAATTTTCGAGAACGACCAGCGTCCCACCATTTGTGACAAACTCTCGTATCCGTTTGATATCCTCGTTCTTATACTGTTTGTCCGGAGAAATGACGAAGGCAACTGTCTCGTTGGCTGGAAGTTCCGCGTACTCCGTAGTCTCACGTAGCAGATGGCTCTCGACGGTCGGATCGTCATTGGCGGCCTTTCGGAACTCGGATGTGCCGTCCCAGGACGGATTGTACAGACCGAACGAGGACGACGATGTCACGCCCACAGTTCCCAGTGTAATCAGCACGGACACACCAACTGCGAGCAACAGTACCCGTGGCCAGTCGATTGCACCGCCACCACCCAGTACGTCTCGATGCCAACTCATCGCGTTCCCTCCTGGAGCCGGCCTGTCGGTTGCTCCCAACCGTCCGTCGTACACTGGCTCATATTGGCACCTCTGGCGGCAGGATTTTGAGAATCCGTCTGACGACGACGACCGCGAAGCCGATAAGCCCGAACAGAATGGGCCATCGGAGCCGGCGTCGCCACGTCGGCGTGACGTTGAACGGAGCCGTTAGCTCCGTAACGATTAGGAAGCCGATCAAGGAGAGAACGAAGAACAGTTCGTAGGAGAGCGCGTTTAGCAACGAGAGCGTGAGGACTACCGCGACCATCCACGCGATGTGCCCGTGGACGAATTGCATTCGACGCTGGGTTGGCATCTACTCCAATGAGGGGTATCGGAATACCTAAACGTAGCGAACTGTCGTCACATGCAACCGGTTACAGTGGTCCCTTCGAACCGGTGCTCGAATTCGATTCACAGGACGACTTACAGCGTCGTCCGTCCGTGAACGACACATCTTTGCGGATACCCTCGAAAGCCCGACTCATGTGGCCCTGGGGACACCTCGCCGTCGCCTATCTGTTGTATACCGTCTATAGTCATTGGCGGAACAGGCACCCACCGAAAGCCTTGCCGGTAATCGCCCTCGCAATCGGATCGCAGTTCCCCGATCTGATCGACAAGCCCTTCGCGTGGACGTTCGAGTTGCTTCCCGCCGGTCGAACGCTCGCTCATTCGGTGTTCGTCGCTGCACTGTTGCTTCCGGTCGTCTACAGGCTCGCCCTGCGTTTCGACCGTCCCGATATCGGAGCAGCATTCGTCCTTGGCCATGTGTCCCATTTGTTCGCCGACATTCCTCCGTCCGCGATCCGTTCTGGTGATCCCTCGGCAACGACGTTCCTGTTCTGGCCACTCCTCGAACCGCCGACGTATGAATCGGTCGACGGGATTCTTGCCGGCTTCCTTCGCTATTCGATGGGGCCGTTCGAGTGGGGCCAACTCGGCCTCGTCGTCATCGCGATCGCCGTCTGGGTCTACGATCGTATGCCCGGCTTCGACTACGTTCGATGCGGGATCGAACGGGCGATCCGGTGGAGTAGCGAAAACAGCCAGTAACGCACCCCTGGCCGACTGGATCGATGCGGCGACGGTCCTTCTGCAGGTGGTGTTTCTGCCAAAGACGAGTTTTCCATTTTATGATCTGTTCTGATGGATCACAGATTACAGGGCTATCTGTCTCGGAAAGCACGCTCGAGGTCGTAACCGGACACCGACCGTCGACGCGGATCACAAAAGCCTCCTCCATCAGAACACAAAGCGTTCTGATTTGCCTGCAAAACACTCTACGGCGTGCGAACGGCGAGGACACGTGCACCCTGAATCTCCCCTTCGAAATCTTACTGACCTCTCCTTTCGGAACGTGTCGGTGCGTTCTCGATATCGTTTGTACCGAACAGCAGAAAGACTTTATTTACACTGTTGGAACAGGCATCTATGCGAACAGGTCCCCGCGCAGTCGTAATCGTTGGACTGCTGTTGCTTGCAACGGTTGCAGTTTCCGTACCGGTCGCATCGGAGTCGGAATACAGCCTTGAAGTCGCTACTTCAGTTTCGACGCCTGAGGAGACGGTCGAACTGGAAGGAACGGAATATCAGGTCGATGGTGTCGGCGTTATCGAACCGGGTGAACCGATCGAAATCGATGTCACCTCTTCGAAACAGTATCGCGTGTTCCTGTATAATACGGATGAAAAATCCGAGTATGACAACATTTGGAATGCTAATGAAACCCATGTCATAATGGGAACTGAAGACGACGCGCTTGATACAAGTACTCTTGAACCGGGAACCTATATGTTATCGTTAGAGCCACGTGGGGAGGGTCGTGCGGCGGTCTACCCTGTCGTGGTACAGGAGTTCGATGTGACTGTCGATTTCCCCGAGACCGTGTCAGTTGATGAACCGGCCGAGTTTACTGCAGTGATCGACCCCGCCGAGGCAGTATCGGATGTCGACACAGTTGATGTCGCTATTTGGAACGATGCCAGTGAAAACGTGACGGAGATCGAGTTAGAAGCCGATGGAGACGGAATGTACAGTACAACAGTTGACTCCGGTAAGTTCGATGAGGGGGAGTACAACGTTTATGGAGGTGTCTTGAACGAGGAGGAAGCACAGGAGTATCCCACGCCAGTCGCGGTTGATAACGGTGGCACGTTCACAGTGACAGCCGAAAACAGTGGTGGCGGTGGCGGTGGTGGTGGTGGTGGCGGTGGTGGCGTCGGAGGGGGCGGAACCGGCGGTGGGTCATCGGATGACAGCACCGGGAATGAGTCCGATTCATCAAGCGAGGATAGTTCGACCACTAACTCCACGGATACTGAAACAGTTCCTTCTCCCGATAACGAGACCACCGTTGGCAATGAGACCAATTCCACCAGTGAGGTAGAGAACAACGATGACACCTCTGGAACCAGCGCTGGAAACAATACTACTGGATCCGACTCCACTCAAGACTCCGGTATCGAGCCAAATAATGAATCGGACACATCCGATGAGCCCACGCAGACGGACGATACAGCGGGGATTCCAGGAATCATTCCCGTCTTAACGCTGCTCTCCCTGCTCGTCGTTAGCTACCGACTCTCACAATAGCCACGAAACCCCTTCGGTTTCTGTCGGACCTGCAGTACATTGTTTCGAAATCCGAGGGTGTTATTATGAATTCCTCGCCCGATAATGTTAAAGTGTTTGAGTGTAACTGTTTGATATATGTTGAAGGATAGACGACTCATCGCTGCACTGCTTTTGTGTGGGATGCTAGTTCTTACTCCGTTCGCTGGGGTAGTCGGCGGGACCAGCGGGACCGTATCGACGGCATCAAACGGTGAGTATATCGACGCTACTGAAAATATATCAGTTTGGGATCGGACATCGGTCTCATTTCGTGCCGATACAGGCGCCACAGGGGCAGTGACCGTCGATAACTTGTGGCTCGATGCGGAAACGGAACGCGGCGATTCTAACTTACACCGCGATACCCTCGCAGTCTTCCAGACGGATCGGGAAACAACACTTAGGTTCGGTGAACATACCAATACAAACAGTTTCGGACCCGGTGATGACGCTCAACTCCTCACTGGCTATCTCGAGGACGATGTGAGTGAAAACGACGTGGACGACGTTCCAACGACTGGCCAAGCAGTACTGGATGACCTCACGTCCGAAAACATGGACAATCTCAACGAGAACGTTTCGTTTAGTCTCAGTTCGGTTACCTTCGAGGAAGACGGCACACTAACGACATCGGTTACACCGGACAAACCCGGCCTATACATGTACGTGCTTGCAACGGGCAGTGGCCTCGAGGTTACCAACGGGGATCTCGCTATCAACGGTGACACTACTATCGTCGGCGTGGAGCAGTTCGCTGCACAGAACAACAGGTCGGCTGTCACCGCACCGAACTCAGCAGAACCCGGTGACGATATTGAGTTCGCCGTCAACGCGACCGAATGGAATGGCAGTACTTCACATACAGTTGTACTCTATGACGAAGATTCGTTTAGTGGGAGTACAATGACTATTAACATCAGCGAACAATTGAGCACGGACCTTTCGGCAGATGATGTTACTGTCAAGCATGAAATTACGGAAGTCAATGGTGTTCAGAGGATTCAGGATAACGTAATCGTTTTCGGCCAGTCAGCGGAAAGTCGGACCGAAACGGGCCCTATCCAGTTTGGAGATATCGTTCGCTTCTTGGCAAATGATGCGGATATTAACGAACCGGGGACACAGGTCTCCAACGATGGAATCAGCCTTGACGCTTCTAGTACTGCGGTTCGGACAGAGGCAAGTACGACCCTGTCTGTGGCCACGTATGGGAACTGGACATCGGATGATTACCGTTGGATCCACGTTGCCTCCGGTTCCTCGAGCGACCAAGTTCAGGTAAATACGGGGACGTTGACTATTGAGCGGGCTACTGGCGGTGGTGGTGGCGGTGGCGGTGGTGGCGGTGTCGGTGGCGGTGGTGGTGACGATTCCCCTGACACTGGTGAGGATGTCACTGTCGTAGCGGAGGAAACATCATCCCCTGAAATCGCGACTGACAAAAACAAATCGACGGTCGGGTTCGATAAAACGACTGTTGAGCAGATCACATTTAACAGTGCTAACATCACTGGTGATGTAACCAGTCGGGACCTCGACCGGGAACCGAATGAGACTGGCCCTTCACCTGGTGTCTCTGCATCAGTGTTCGAGATTGTCATCCCGGACAACGCTGAGGACACGAGTGCGATACTTCGAACGACGGTTTCGGCTGATCGCGTTGAGGAGATCAGTGCCGATGCTTCGGACCTTCGTATCAACCGGTATAACGATGTCGACGGGGAGTGGCAGGGGCTTTCCACCACCCTCGTGGAAGAACGGAAAGACGAGGTCGTGCTGGAAGCTGAGACACCTGGCTTCTCGTACTTCTCGGTGAGTGCGGTAAGCACGCCAACTGCCGATGCAGCGGCTTCACCAACCACGATTGAAGCAGGGAACGAAGTCGAACTTGATGGGTCCGCCTCCGAGAACCGCTACGGCGAAATCGTCGACTATACCTGGGAGATCAATGGGCAGACGTTCTCGGGTGAAACGGTGACTACGACCCTTGACGAGAGCGGGAACTATACGGCCCATCTAAAGGTCACGAATGACGCTGGTGAGACGGCCAGCGATTCCGTAACGATTACGGTCGAACAAAACAGCGACGAGATCGGCGATGGTGATGGAAGCGATACTGATGATGGTCTGTTACCGGTTCCCGGGTTCGGGCCGATTATCACCGTTTTGGCTCTGATGGTCGCGCTGCTTGTGTTCCGTCACCGATCCCCGTAGAACTGTCTGCCACCCCCGTATTTGCTGGCGTGTGTTGTATTTCTCGATATTGCTGGTTTATACATATCTAGAAGTTAGTAAGCAGAACAATTAATTATCTATAGATACGCTCCTAAGATATGGCTAGGTCCGCCGCTCCGGACACGGGAGCATCTTCTCCTGTCGTCACAGCGGATGACGTGACGAAAATCTATTATCGGGGATCGGAACCCGGTCGTCTCGCTCGCATCCTCGGTCGCTCACAGCCGCCAGCTGTACGCGCAGTTGAATCAGTTTCGATCACCATCTCTAACGAGGAGATAGTTGGTCTCGCAGGTCCAAGCGGTAGCGGGAAATCAACAATATTACATATGCTGGCCGGGTTGAAGCGTCCAACTTCCGGTACCGTTCTATTTCGGGATACTGATCTCGAAACGCTGTCGAAGCGAGAACGAACTCGACACCGACTTGAACACATCGGTGTCGTTTTTCAACAATTTCATTTACTCGATTCCCTTTCAGCCCGCGCAAACGTGGCGCTTCCGCTTGTCGAGCTTGGTATTGGTAAACGACAACGCCGACAGCGAGCAGCCGAACTACTCGAACGTGTTGGACTTGGTGATCGTATCACACATCGACCCGGGGAACTCAGCGGGGGAGAGCAACAGCGTGTTGCGATTGCTCGTGCTTTAATAACGGATCCGGACCTCGTAATTGCAGATGAGCCAACCGGTGAACTCGACACGGACACCGGTCGAACCATTCTCGAGACGTTCAGACAGGTTGCAGAAAACCGCGCTGTCGTCCTTGCATCACACGATCATGAAACGCTTGGTAGTTGTGATCGACTGATTCAACTTCGTGATGGATCCGTGACTGATCATCTAACTCAAAAGGAATCAATTGATGAACATTCGTAAATTAGTTATACACTGGCTTGGCCTCGTTTCCGTTGGTATTCGTCGAGCCGCATCACGTGCAACATATACGGCAAAACAACGAATGCGGTTTAGCGTTCTCGGTGTTGCCGTCGTAATCGCGTTACTAGTCATGGTCACCGGTCTCGGTGTCGGTCTTGCCACTAATACAACGGTGTACGATGAGGATATCGATTATTGGATCGTTCCTGCCACGGATAGTCCAGAGTCACCGTTAATTGCGACTGATAATCCGCAGTTCAATTCAGTTCACCAGGCGAACGATCGTATCCGCGACCATGACGATGTAGAGTATGCAACTCCAGTACTATCACAGGTTCTTCGGATCAGAACCAATGAAACAGAGGAATACGTTCTCGTTGTCGGTATAATAAATACATCCAAGTTGGAGCGGGTTGCCGGTCTTAGTACGCATTCACTCAGTCCTCATGATCCATACTACATGAACGGCGAATACGATGGTGAATGGACTGGCGATACCGTGCTTTCACGGAGTGCAGCTGATACTCTCTCCGTTTCAACGGGTGATCCGGTATCGATAGTCGGCAATAACTCGTTTACCGTCTCAGCCGTTGACAATCAGTCCCGTTCTGTCGGTAATGTTCCGACAGCACTCGTTCAATTGAGTGAATTACAATCTATTACTGGTTCTACAACTTATGATCAAGCGGACCAATTTGTTGTTGGCACGAATACACCGGCTGTGCAGAGTGAACTTCAGGGTCTCTATCCGAATTCCGATATTCGTTCTCGCGGTGAAATGACCGTAAGCGATACACGCGACTCCGAGTTGTCACTAGCGCTTGCGCTGACTGCGTTTCTCGTCTCCCTCTCTATCGGAATGTTGTTTGTTATTACAACGTCAGGGCTCGAGATCGTCGCGGATCAACAGCAGTTAGTGATTTTGTCCGCAATGGGGATCTCTACCAGAAGTCAACTCAAACTAATCGGAGTGGAGACAATCGTGATGGCGGGACTTGGGGGATTATTCGGCGCTGTTAGTGGTGTCGTTGGCATTCGTCTAATAAATATCGTCTCGATTCGGACGATAACGACTGAGCCGATAGCGGTTTCTCATCCGCTGTTCATCGGGTATGGTGTTTCCGTTGCGCTGTTAGTTGGTCTCCTTTCATTGCCGTTTCTGCTGGTAACCGCTCGTCGTGTTTCGGGAGGTGTTCCATAGTGTTTAGTTCGCTCGGTAACAGTCTTCATCGACTCCGAACTGCAGGGAGTCTCACGGTCGCTCAATTTCGTCAACGGAAACTTCGACTCTCATTGGCGATAATCGGTATTGCACTTGCTGTCCTTGCAATAACGCTGCTCGCCGGAACAGGAATTGGTGTTCTTGAAACCGGTGAACAACAATTTGATGCCGCCGAACGTGACCTATGGGTCACAGCAGGTGAAACTCGTATCACATCTGCGGGAGGTGGTGGATTCGAAAACACGCTCTATGATTCGCGAAACCTCTCTACCGAACTTGAGTCAAACGAGGAGATTTCCAATGCCATTCCATTGGCCTTTGATACCGTGTATGTTAGATCCAATCAAAGTGGCAGTTTTAATACATTCATTGCAACGGGAACCCCACAGGGCGGCCCAGCGGTTCACGTGACGGATGGCGACCAGATACAAGGAGATCCCCACTATGCTAACGGAACATATGATGGGGAGATGACGAATGAAGTTCTAATCGATGAAGAAACGGCACGAGAACTAAACGTTAGTGTTGGTGACTCGATTAATATCGGTGGCTCACTGGCTGCCGCGCGGGAACATGAATTTACAATTGTCGGAATGACTCCAACGTTCGAACAGATGCTCGGTACACCAACAGTGACGATGCCACTGAGCGAACTACATGAGGTTACAGGAACGACACAAACTGAGCCGGCAACGTTCATTACAATAACTGTCGAAGACGGCACAACTGTTGAGGCGGTACAGCGAGACTTGCAGGAGACGTATCCCGAATATAAAATCCGAACAAACCAGGAGCAACTTTCGGCTATATTACAAGAACAGGTACTGTTACTTGCAGCTGCAGGAGTACTCGTCTTTCTAGCACTCAGCGCTGGTATTGCACTCACCCTCTCACTTCTATCACTGGTCATTCACCAACAGCGACAAACATTTGGAGCACTTACCGCGCAGGGGATCTCGTCATCGTTTCTTATTGCAACAGTGATCGGACAAGGTCTGATCATCGGAACTTTGGGTGGTGGTATCGGAGTCCTACTCACTCCGCTTGCTGTTACTGTACTCAACCATCTCGCAGCAGTCATCGTTGGATTTGATGGCCTCGTTCAAACTGCACCGTGGATTTATGTGGGATCTCTTGGCATTGCTATCGTCATTGGAACGGTTGCTGCAGCCATTGCTGGGTGGAAGATTAGTCGTACACCTCCCCTCGAGTTGCTCCAGTGATACTTCTCGTGGGTACGACAGTGTTAGTTAGGCCGATTTGAGAAGCGGATCGATATCGAAGCACTCGAGCAACTCGTGAACTGGACCGAGCCACACGCTGGGCTCGAGATCCGATTCGCAGTTGGCGAGTTCCGGCTCTGCGTGACGCAGTCCGATGTGTGGATTCTCGCTTCGGGGTGAGAACAGTTACTGAGATAGAGCGGGGATTGGAGTGAACTGTGGCTACCAATGCGGCTATCGCTCAGTGAGTCATTGCTTCCCCGAGAGGTTGATAATGCGGAAGCATCGGATGGGGCAGATGGATACCGATCGCCATCAATCCATGTGCCAACAGGACATATCCGAGTATAATGAAGACGATTCCGAGAAGACGGTGGAGTCGTTGGCGATGGATAGCGTCAACGGACTCAATGAGTGTGCCATAAGCGAAGACGGCTGGAATCGTTCCGATTCCAAGCGTCCCTAACGCGAGAAATCCGGAAACGGCAGAGCCGGTCGCGAACGCGAAGAGGTATGCTGGATATAGAATGGGGCAGGGCAACAATCCGTGCAGCGCACCGAGGCCGATGATTCCGGGACTGTTCACGTATCGGTCGACGCGAACACCAATCCAGTTCGTCACCCGCTGCACACCCGGAATTCTACTTCCGGACACATCACCGAGAAGGTATTTTACACCTGCTGTGATGATAAACACGCCGATCAGAACGCCAACGCTCCCGCGAACGAGGTCCACGATCGTTGTCAACTGATCCGTCGTGACGAACACGAAACCACCAAACGCGCCGAACGCCCCGCCAATAAGCGCGTAACTGAGCGTCCGCCCCAGGTTGAACAGGGCATGTTGGCGAACCTCATACGGCGTCAGATGCCCACGCTGACTTAGAGAATCTGCCGTCGCTGCCCCACCATCCGGACGTGGAGTCATCCGCTCGGCATACATCGTCACTAACGGTCCACACATTCCAATACAGTGTGCTCCACCAAGCACTCCGATGGCAAGAAAAAGGATCATGTCCACACGTAGGAGTGACTCGAGCATAACAGGGTGTTTGTCCGTTCAGGACGCTTCCTCTTGCTAATTCTGGTCCAGTTACCGAAAGCAAACCGAGCAGGTGGCTATATCATTGTTTTTGATGGACTGGACTCACTAACACATGTGTCTCATGTGATGGGACGCAGAGAATAGATGGAATCGGAGACCACACTCGTAAAAAGCCGACTCGATCACTTCTGTTCGGACAGCAGGGATCGGGTTGAATTCGTGACGACTAGCAGACTGCTTCCGGCCATCGCGAGTGCTGCAAAAAGTGGATTCAGGAGATTCATAATGGCCAGTGGGATCGCGATTGCGTTGTAGCAAAACGCCCACGCGATATTGCCCTTCACCCGTCGGTTCGTCGCTTGAGCGAGTTCGAAGACCGTATCGACGGATGCGAGGTCGTCATCGACAAGGGCGACGTCCGCGGCATCAGCGGCCATCGCAGTACCACCACCCAGAGCGATTCCAAGATCAGCAGCAGCCAACGCCGGTGCATCGTTGGTTCCATCCCCGACCATCACTGTTCGTCCCGTTTTATTGAACCGCTTGACAGTCTCCGCTTTTCCCTCTGGAGGAACACCCGCAAACACGTCATCGACAGCGGCGTGTTCTCGAAACTGCTGTGCCGCTCGAGCGTCGTCCCCAGTCAGCACGACGACATCCTTTCCGTCGTCCGAAATCGATGCTACTGTCTCATCCCAGGCCGTTCGCAACTCATCACCGACGACGATAACGCCTTCTGCGGTCCCGTTGCGACCGACAGCGACCGGAATTCGTCCTGTTTCACGGCTATCAGTAATTCGATTGGTGATGTCCGCAGGGACTTCCCAGCCCTGATCGCGAAACAGGTCCGGATGGCCGACAATGATCTCATCCCCGTCGACGATACCCATTACTCCGTTCCGGTGACTGTCAAAAGAGTCAATGCGACTGTCCTTGGCATTGGTGTCCGATACTGACTCGGTCGCGCCATCGTCGGAGACCGATCGTTCAGCGGCGATGGCTTTACCGACCGGATGCGACGAGCGCTCCTCGAGGAGTGACGCTTTCTCGAACAACTCCGTCTCAAGGTCACTCTCAGTAACAGTCATTTCACCCGTCGTCAGCGTGCCCGTCTTGTCAAAGATAACCGTATCCGCATCACGGAGTCGCTCGAAGATGCTATCATCGAAGATGACGATCGAACGCTCTAATGCGTCGCGGATCCCTGCAGCGACTGCAAGCGGCGTCGCCAACCCGAGTGCACAAGGACAAGAGACAATCAACACCGTGAGTCCGATGAGAAGGGAAGAAACACCATTCCCGAGTAAGAGATTCACACCTGTAACAACGACTGCGAGAGCAAGAACAACCGGCACGAAGATCGTCGCCAGTTTGTCCGCGAGTTTCTGAATGCCGTGGGAGTCGCTTTGGAGATCCCAGACGAGTTCGGAAATTCGATCAAGGCTACTCATCGCGTCGTCTCCAACGCGGACAGTCACAGCACCGTCCGTCACCATCGAACAGCCGACGACGGCATCGCCCGCTGTCTTCCGGACGGGAAGCGACTCACCGGTGACAACTGCTTCGTCAACGGCTGCGTCACCGTCCACGATCTGTCCGTCGACAGGAATCCGTTCTCCAGACCGGACTAACACATGATCCCCGGCTTCGAGATCGTCGACTGTGATGTCTTCGTACTCCCCATCCTCACGGACCCGACGGGCCTCGTTGACTTGGATCGACGTCAGGTCGGAGAGGCGCTCGGTCGCCTCTTGTTTGATCGATGATTCATAATAGTTCCCAACCGTGACGATAACGATGATCGCGACGGTCACGTCGTAGTAGATGTGCTTGTCACCGAATACGATCGAGAGCGTACTGTAAAGATATGCGCTCACGGCCGCAATTGCGACGAGCAGATCCATATTCGGAGACCGTGTCCGAATGCTGACGTACGCACCCTGTAAGATCGGCTTTCCAGTCACGGCTAGGATAATCGTCGTAAGCGCCGCAATAACGACGTAGAACGGAGTGGCGACAGAACTCGCAAGTGCGCTTTCGAAAAACTCTGTGACCCGCTCACCGTAAAACAGGCCGCCAAAATACGTCGGGTAGATAATAACGAGGTACTGTAGCATTACAGACATACCCATGAGGACGCCAACCGCAACTCGTCCCATCTCCCAATTGTTCGCCCTCCGGCGGCTAAACGTATCGTCACGGGAATAGGCACTATAGCCGAGTCGGCTGATCTCGTCCTGGAGAGTCGCCGTCGAGACACGATCCGGATCGTGATCGATTCGAACCGTGTCGGTCACATAACTCGAGTTGGCAGCACTGACGCCGTTGATCGCCGTCGCGGCCGATTCAATAAACGCTTCACAGGTCGCACAGTGCATCCCGTCGACTTCGAGAAACGTTGTTTCATGCTCCTGCGGGACCGCTTGATCAGTCCGTGACTTATCCTGTGCTCGGCGAACGTCTTCGGTGTCGATATCGTCGATATCACCAAGGGAATTATAGACATCCCGACAGCCGGGACAGCAAAACTGATTTCCGTTCTCTACGATCGTGCTCCCGCTAACGGGGAGATCACAGAGCGTGCAGCCGGGTTCTGATGTAGTACGATCAGACATTCACTGACTATTGATGGGAGTCGCTGTGATTTACTGTGTGTCGATGTCACCACGACTTTTAGCCATGATCGCTTGCCGAAGGCTAAGTGGTCTATATTATCGGCAGCCATTTAACACGTTTGTGATATTCCAAAGGCCAGCCGTTCTCCGTTGATGAGCAGAATCAAAAAGCAGTGAGTTAGCCCAGCAGTTCCAAACAGTGGTTGAAATCCAATACTGTCAACAAACACTCGAGGAGGTCATACAAAATCCGCGTAAACGTTCAACTCTGGAATGGCTGCTTCTAATTCGATTATATGGGCTCTGGTGAATCACCGGTCCGCATCGGCTTCCGGTGTGAAATTGCGACTCAAACCGTTGTGGTGAAACGCTTCTCAGTATACACTCGAGCGATCCGTGGAACCGGAGCGAATGAGGGCTGTTTGTCCGCTCCCAGGAAGGATGAACCGATGTAGCAACAGCGACAGATGCGGAGACGCCACAGTCTCGGAAGCGAGGGATTGTCGGACGACCGAGCGCAGCGTGTCCCGAACGCCGAACTGTCCAGCACTCGTGAGCAGGCAGGAGACGTTCGCCGGCACTGTCTAGTTGAATCAGTTTGAGAAGTAAGCAGGTCGTTGAGTAACTTGCCGAGAGATGCTCGCAGACCTGGTCAGTGAGAGCTATGACGCGGATTTAGAAGAATCGTGGGAGAACGAGCGGACGGCGACGCCCGTCAGGGCGTTCGCCGTCCGCCTCCATCAGACCGGTTGCTCGCTTCGAGAGACAACAACGATTCTCGCTGAATTAGGCGTTGAACGATCTCATGGGGCCGTCTGGAATTGGGTGCATCGGCTGGTTGACAGCGGCTGCGACCCGCCTGAGGCGCAGCTGAAGCGGGTCGCGGTTGACGAGACCGCTGTCAAGATAAACGGCGAGTGGTCTTGGTTGTACGCTGCAATAGACACCGAGACAAAACTGATTCTTGACATCGCGTTATTTGGTCAGCATGGCACTGATCCGGCGGCTGCATTTCTGCATCGACTCGACGAGAGACACGATCTCTCCGAGGCTGAGTTTCTTGTCGATCAATTCGGCTATCGGATTGTCCTCTCTCGAGTAGGATTGAGTGGTCGGGTCAACTATACCGACCGAACCCTCATCGAAAAGTGGTTTCAGACACTTAAAATGCGGATCGACCGCTTCCATACTTCGTGGGTGGGCAGTCGGTCGAGCGTCCGCGAGTAGCTCGAATAGTTCATGCATTACTACAACCGTCAAAGACCGCATCAAGCTCTCGACGGAAAGATGCCGGTCGAGGAGGTGCTGAACTAGACAGTGCCGGAGGCGGCTATTGTACTCTTCTAGAAGCAGTCTCTTCATCGAACAACCGATTGGCTCGTAATACGGTGTGCTTCCCTCAGAAACACATCGATAGAGGTGTCTAGTTTCTCATCTCGGAACACATCGATAGAGGGGTCTGGCTCAGTTTTGCCTCCCTCTCACATTGAACTCCTCTCTGAATTTACTGGCTCGTTGTCCTTCGGGTTTTGTGGACGGACGCCAAGCCGTCCAATCGACGTTAGTGACAGAATCTCATTCGAAGTTCCGATCGGGTCCGTGTGCTCACTCCGTGGGCATAGCTGCTGATTCTCTGAAGACGGCTAACATGCCGTTTAGGCACGCTCGGTATTCGAGTTCCGGACGGCTCGCCCGATCACTCCGATTCCGAAAACAACTCGCCGACGTACTGGTCTTCCCACTCCCGACGCGCCTCGAGTTCGCGCCGGCCTCGAGCGGTGATCGTGTAGTAGTTCGTCCGCTGGTCGAGTTCGCCTTTCTCGACGAGGCCCTTGTCGACGATTTCGTCGAGGTTCGGGTAGAGTCGTCCGTGGTGGATTTCCTTCTCGTAGTAGTCCTCGAGTTCTTCCTTGATCGCGAGTCCGTGCGGATCGTCCTGTCCCGCGATCGTGTACAGCAGGTCGCGCTGGAAGCCGGTGAGATCGTACATATCGAACTTTCTGGTTACCGGCAGATAAGGATTCCGAGACCAGACGACAGAAAGAATATAGCGGATGGCACTCGCGTTCGGTCACGCATCGGCGTGCGAAGATCAGTCGAAATAGGCCTCGAGCGGGTCTGTAAGCGCTCTCGGGCACGAAGCAGCGATCTGCACACTACCCGAACCGGTAGAGCGGACCGTCTGACGGATTGCTGGCGGTTATGACGGATTCGTGACTGTATTACGGCTCGTGGGCTGCAGTACGGCTCATCGACCACGTCCTGTTGTGATCGCTCGATAGATCAGCCCAGCAACAAATTTGTGATAGCGGTCACAACAGTGAGTCGAAAGGGACGAGAGACGGTTACGGCGAGCCCTCGACGGTGGCCGCGTCCGTGTGGTCGAGGGTTTCGAGATACGCTTCGGCGTCCAACGCCGCCATGCTACCGGTGCCGGCGGCGGTAATCGCCTGTCGATACCGGGGATCGGCTCCGTCTCCGGCGGCGAAGACGCCCGCGACCTGCGTTTCGGTCGTCGCCCGGCCAGCGGCGTCCGATCGAGGACGGAGATATCCGCGCTCATCCCGTTCCACGTCGGTTCCCGCGAGGAACTCGGTGTTCGGCGTGTGGCCGATCGCATAGAACACGCCGCCGACATCGACGGTTTCCCGCACGATATCGTCGTCGGGGTCGGCTTTGTCGCTGGGATGGCCGTCGGGGTGTGAGATGAGGGTCGCGCCGGTGATGCCCTCCTTCCGTGAGCCGTGAAGGGCCTCGAGTTCCGTGTTCCAGCGGAATCCGATGGCGTCGTGGTCGCGGGCTCGAGCGGCCATGATTTCGGACGCACGCAGCGCTTCGCGGCGGTGAACGACCGTTACGTTGTCGGCGAACTTCGCGAGGAAGAGCGCTTCTTCCATCGCGCTGTCGCCGCCGCCGATGACGAGAACGTCGTCGCCGCGGTGGAACGCGCCGTCACAGGTCGCACACGTCGAGAGGCCGTAGCCCATCAGTTCGTCTTCGCCGTCGGCACCGACCCAGCGAGCGCTCGCACCGCTCGCGACGAGCAGCGTCCGCGTTCGCAGGGTCTTCCCGCCGGAGAGTTCGAGCTCGAACGGGCGCTCCGCGAGGGTCGCGTTCTCGACCGTCCCGTGCGTGAATTCGGCTCCGAACCGCTCGGCCTGCTCCTTGCCGTTCCCGATCAACTCCATCCCACTGATACCCTCGGGAAAGCCCAGGTAGTTCTCGATGTCGGTCGTCAGCGTTAGCTGGCCGCCCGGTTCGGGCCCTTCGAGCACCAGCGGCTCGAGGTCGGCCCGTGCGGCGTAGACGGCCGCCGAGAGGCCGGCGATGCCGGAGCCGACGATCACGATATCGTGAACGGTCGCGTCAGGTGGCCCGTTCATTCAGTGTATCCCTCGATCAGGCCGCGGAGTCGGTCCGCCGGCAGCACGCCGGTGTGCTGTTCGACCTGTTCGCCGTCCGCGAAGAGAGCGAGCGTCGGGACGCCGCGAACGCCGAAGGCTCCCGCAAGCTGCTGGTGTTCGTCGACGTCGACTTTCGCGATCACGGCAGCCGTCTCGCCGGCCAGTCCCTCGAGAACCGGCTCGAGCATCTGACAGGGGCCACACCAGTCCGCGTAGAAGTCCACGAGGACGACGTCGTGTGCCGCCGTGATGTCCTCGAGATGGGTCTCGCTCTCGATGGAGACCGGTTCGTCGATCGACTGTCCGGGAGTACCGCTGTGTGCATCGGTTGCCATCACGTCACCGTAGGAGCCATTGCCGTTTAAATGTTTGCGTATGTTGCACAATACAATCATGCGGATCGTAACTGGGTTATCGGCGGATAACGACCGATTTGCGAGATCAGGCGACTCTTATCCGGTATTTCGACTCGACTCGAGTCCCCATCGGCGCAATCTATGGTACCAAATTCGCCATCGGATGTGCACAGTACGCCAACTACTGCTTGCGAGGTCCAGTCGACTATATCGAGCCGTGGACGGCACAGTCACCCGCGCGAAATACCCAGCCCGTTTCAGTACCCGCTCGTGTTCGGCAAGTACCCGCTCTGGTTCCGGCATTTCGCCGTTCCAGTGGCCCTGTCGTCGCGTCCGCAGCCGGCGGTGCTCGCCCATCGGCTGCTGGATATCGATCATGTGTCCCGTCCCCTTTGGCTCGCCAGCCCACTCGATCGCCCCAGTGTCGTACCGGTTCTCGGGCCGAGTCCAGGCAGTGAGGCGGCCATTCGGACGGTGCAAGGAGAGACCATGGTGACCGTCTTTCCTGTGGCGGAGCGACGGTCTGTCCCCGACTCGATCGAACTGGTACGCGGCGCGAACTTGCCGGTGCTGCCCCAACTATCACCCTCCTTCGGAGTGATCGGACGGTATGTCCTATACGCACCAGACGCGTGTCCACGGCGAGTTCGACGACGTCGTTTCGACGACGATCGACGCCCTCGAGGACGAGGGGTTCGGCGTTCTCTGTGACATCGATGTTCGGGAGACGCTACAGCAGAAACTCGACGAGGACTTCCGACAGTACCGGATTCTGGGCGCGTGCAATCCACGGTTGGCCTACCAAGGACTCGAGACCGACCTCGACCTTGGGACCGTACTCCCCTGCAACGTCGTCGTCTACGACGATGCCGACCATGTCGTCGTCAGTGCTGTCGACCCGCAGCGGCTGCTCGAAATCGCTGCCGACGACGCGCTGGATCCGATCGGCGAGGATGCCCTCGAGCGCTTCGAGCGCGTTCTCGAGTCCCTGTAGCACCGCGTTCCGACCAGCGCACAGCAGACCGATCGCCGCTCGTGTCCTTCCGCTTCCCGGTCGTCACTTCCGGATCACGAGGACGGGGATCAGTGATCGGCGAACGACGCTGTTCCGGCGATGACCCTGTGTCCCACTCTCGGCGGCGAGTCAGGCCGCGCAGTTGTTCGGGCCGAGCTCGAGGTCCGTCGCTTCGGACTCGTCTTCGGGCGGCTCCGTTCCCGTGTTGATTTCGATCACGCGCTCGTAGTTCGGCGGTTTGTCGGGGGCGGTCTCGACTAACCGCGCGACGAACTCGTCTTCGTCCAGTCCGAGCAGAGCAAGGTCGTCGCGGAGATCGCCCAGTCGAGCGCCGATCGGATCGCCCGGAGAGCCGACCTCGTATCGGTTGTCCGCCGTGACCGACACGTGTCCCGGGAGGATGTGCGTCTCGTCCGGTAATTCGAGGATCGTCTCGTGGATCGCGTCGTAGAGCAGTTCGGCGCCATTCGCCGCCTCGTCATCGCCGAATTGAAGCTCCGTTCGGCCGACGGATTCGACGAACAGCGTGTCGCCGGTCAGCAGCGCCTCGCCGTCGACGAGGTAGTTGACCATCTCGGTCGTATGTCCCGGGGTATGGAGCGTTTCGATCCCGATATCGCCGAGTTGGATCGTCTCGCCGTCGGCCAGTGGCTCGTAATCGTACTCGACGTCCCGCCCGCTGGCCTTAGCGCCGAGATGGTAGGGGACGTCCAACTCCGCCGCCAGTTTCGGTCCACCCGAGATGTGGTCGGCGTGGACGTGCGTGTCGAGGACGTGTTCGATCGTGAGTCCGGCCTCCTCGGCGACGATTTTGAACTGATCCGTTTGTCTGGTCGGATCGACGACCACCGCCGATGCGGCGCGTTTCGATCCGACGACGTAGCCGAGACAGCCTTTCGCCCGTCGCTGTCGTTGATGAACGATGAGGTCATCGGGTTCGGTCTCGAGGGGAACGACCTCGTAGATCTTGCTCCAGTCTTTCATGCCGCCTTTCACGACGGACACGTCGTCGTAGCCGTGTTGCTCGAGTTCGAAGCTAAACGGCGTCGAGGTAAGTCCCTTGCCGCAGATCGCGACGATCGGCTCGCCGTCCCCGGCCGCCGCAATGTGCTCGAGGTCCGCATCCGCGAACTCATCCCCCGGACCGAACGGGACGTTCTCAGCGCCGTGGATCCGCCAGCCCTCGTAACTGTCCTCGGGGCGCGTATCGATGAGCGTGAACGGCTCGTTCGAGTCGATCATCTCGGCGAGCCGGTCGGGATGGATCTGGTTCACCATTGGAATCACCTTACAATATTAGCTGAGACGAGGGTGCCGATAGTTCTCCTCCCTGCACAGGCACCCCGGCTACCGGTATTGCTTTCGATGCTCTCGAAAAGCCGGTGTTGGCCGTCATGAGTCGTGTGTTGCAGGCTGCGACGACGGACTGGCTAGAGAAAATCGAACCATCGACTGGCGTATCGTACTGATCCGGATTCCCTGCGACACCTCCGGGGCCAGTATCCGTCGTGCCCGCCCGCAATCTATCTTCGACCAGTAAATATGTATTATATACGCGGACCCCCTCTCTAGAACTGGTGAACTGAACCATGCAAAAAACGTCGGCGGATTTGACCGTGGCGCACGGATCGTCGTTGGCCCGCTCCTCGTTCTCATCGGGATCGCGGTTCTCGAAGGGATGCTCTCCCTGACGGCGGGGGCGTTCGGACTCGCTCTTGCAGTGATCGCTTTCGTCAGTGGCGCGGTGCTGACTACCACCGCAGTCACCCGGAAATGCCCCATGAACGCCCGTCTCGGTATCGATACGTCTCGAGGCGGAGTCGACTCCAGTTCTGAGGCCGGGAGGGACGAAAACCGCAGTGCCGGGCGACTGAGCTGAGATCTCGCTTCGCTACGGAACCGGACGAACCGCTCGACACGATCTTTGCAACGGGATTCGGGCGGTGCCTCGGGATCGCGAACGGGAGACCGATCAGCGTCGTTCTCACCCGATTGAACGTCCGGTTCGCTGGTAACGTGGTACTTTTTATCCCGCTATCATCCACGACAGTATGCAGAACTTGCGCTGGCTTCGAATGAGCGAGGATGAGATCAACGAATTCCTCGGCCGAGGCGGAACGGGCGTCATTTCGTTCGCTACGGAACCGGACGAACCGCCCGTCTCGATACCCGTGTCCTACGGATACAGTGCGGAGGTCGAGCGGTTCTATTACCGGCTCTCCTTCCCACAGGATAGCAGAAAAGAGGCACTCGTAGACGGGCACGTCTCCTTCGTCACGCACCGTGAGACCGACGACGGCTGGCGAAGCGTCGTCGCCACTGGACAGCTCTCGTCCGTTTCCGATGCGCCGTACGAATCCGCCGAGATACAGGGAATGTGGTCGATCGAAATCCCGCTCGTCGACATTTTCGAGCGACCGCCGAGGGAAACGACGTTCCGGTATTTCAGCCTCGAGCCTGCGACCATGACGGGACGGAAAGAAACGAAGACCGACCTGTAGCGACGGGATACGGCGTGAAGCCCGCCAGCGTGTGCGGACGACTATGGAGGGATCGCCGACCCTGAGTGTGCGTTTCGGCCGGGTCCAGTTATTCGGTATGCGTGTCCCCGCCGTCGATGACGAGTGACTCTCCGTTTACGTCCCTCGAGAGATCGCTCGCGAGGAACACCGCAGCGCCCGCGATATCCTCGGGGTCTCCGATCCGGCGCGACGGGATCGCTTGCGTGAACGCCTCGAGTTCGCTCGAGGTGGGCCGCGGATTGCGACGGGGACCTATAGTCGCAACTGAAACGATTCACACACTGATCGCAACGCCGTCGGGCGATCTGGTGTGCAGTGATTGTCAGTTGCTACGATAGCCCGTCCTCACGCGGTTAACACTGGCCGATCCGCCGATCGGACGATGCGTTCGGCTGCGCTACCGATCCGTTCGGTCCGCGCGTGGCTCTGTCCCTGATAGCCGATCACGACGAGATCGGCATCGAGTTCGTCAGCGGCCTTGAACGTTTCCTCCCAGGGGCGACCGTGGCAGACGTCCCACGTACACTCGATACCGGCGTTATCCGCGCGGTTGCCCAACTCCTTGAGCATCGCCTGCCCCTGTTCCTCGAGTTGGTTGAGTACGATCGCCGTACTACTCAGTGCTGGCTCCCCGTACCGGTGGGTCTCCACGCAGTACAGCGCGTGTACCCTCGAGTCGTATCGATCTGCGATCGCCAGGGCGTGTTCGACGGCGCGGTTCGCGGGATCGCTCCCGTCGGTCGGAACGAGAATCGTGTCGTACATCGAACCACGCTGACACACACCGGAGCCGGTGATATACCTTTCACCGCGACCGGTGACACGTTCCGATCAGGCCGTGATCACCGGTCGGCCGGTGTTCCGAACGACTCGTTCGGCGATACTACCCAGTTGTTGGTCGGGGCCTGACCCCAGTCCGCGGTTGCCGAGCACGACGAGGTCGGCCGCGATAGCCGCAGCATAGGTGTCGATTTCCTCGTCCGGCCGCCCCCGTCGTATTTCGGATGTGACGTCGATGTCCGATCGCGCGGCGACGTCGTCGAGGATCTCCTCGCCCCGTTGCTCGAGGTCTTCGAGGGCACCGTCGGATCCGGACAGCACCGCTTGCCCGTACCGCGTCGTATCGACGACGTAGATCGCGTGGAAGTCGGCGTCGAACGACGAGGCGAGATCGATCGCGTGGTCGACCGCGCGGTTTGCGGCGTCGCTTCCGTCCGTTGCCGCGAGGATCGTGTCGTACATCGTCGTCAGTCCTTCACACCAGGGCCGAATATATAGCTTACAGCGGTCAGCGACCATACATGTCTCACCCGTCCCGTCCGACGAGTACACCGCGCGGTTCGCTGGCTGACTCGAGTCCGGTCGAGTCGTCGCTGGCGACGGTCCCGTCTCGCCCGCTGGCGAAGAACGAAGACCGTGGGTGTCGAAGGACGGGTATGTACGACCGACTTTTGATCGCCGTCGACGGGAGCGACGAGGCCAAGCGGGCGGCGGAACGCGGGCTCGAGTTCGCCCGTGCCGTCGACGCGACCGTCGACGTCTTGTACGTCGTCGAGCGGAAGTCGCTCCGTCTCTCGCGTTCCGCCGACGAGAAGACGCGGCTTCACGAGCGCGGTAACGCCGCGCTCGAGGAAGTCGAGGCGCTTGCGTCCGCGATCGGCCAACCAGTGACGACGGCACTGAGAGAGGGAACGCCCGCCGATGGGATCACCGACTACGCGGCCGAGCGAGACGCGGACCTGCTCGTCATCGGCAGACAGGGGCTAACGGGGCTCGGAAAGCGACTCCTTGGCGGCGTCACGGAGCGACTGCTCCGCCGAAGCGACGTTCCCGTGTTCGTCGTCCCGACGGGTGCTGCGGATGCGACGACCGACTACTCGGATCTGCTCGTCCCCACTGACGGAAGCGATACCGCAGCGCTCGCTACCGAACACGGTGCCGCGGTCGCACGGCAGTACGGATCGACCGCCCACGTGCTCAACATCGTCGATCTGCAGGCTGCGGGCGGTGCATTCGATGTCGGTGGGCTCGAGCGGGACTTCGTCGATCGACTCGAGGCGGACGGCGAGGCGGTCGTCGAGGACGCGGCGACGGAGATCGGTGCCGTCGCGCCTGCCGTCACGACCGCTGTCGTGCGGACGATGTCGTTCGACGGCGTCGCGGCCGGCATCCGCGAGTACGTCGACGATGCCGGTATCGACCTCATCGTCATGGGGGCTCGCGGGCGATCGAATCTCGGTCGCCGAGTCCTCGGCAGCGTCACCACGACGCTCATTCGGAGCGTCGACGTTCCCATACTGGTCGTAACGCAGTCGTAGTCCCCGATCCGCCGTCCCGTCCGTTGCGATCGCCGGGTCGATGCTCACGAGTCGGCCGCGAGATCGCCGAGAATCCGATCACCGAACGCGAGTACTAGAAGCGCACCGACCAGATCGAAGACGAGGTCGAGGGCGGTGTCTTTCGGCCCGTACGAGACGAGTACCGGCTCGAGTCCGAGACGGTTTCCCGCGGAGTGAACGGCATACTCGAGGAGTTCCCAGAGGAGTCCGAGACAGACGACGACGGCGACGACCCGGGGACCGGGGTCGCGACCGCGGTGCCGACTGAGCGCGAACACGGCACCGGCCAGGATCGACGAGGAGTGGGTATGCGTGAGGTGATCCCACCACCACACGTCGTCGTACGGGCCGAGCATGCCGACGGCGTGGGTGACCATTCCGAGCCGCACGTACAGACGCTGCCACGGACGGAGTTCGATACCGTACGCTCGTTCGGCGAAATCCGGCAGACACGTTCCGATCGCGGCGACGATGGCGTTTACGACCGCACCCGGATCGCGCCGTCGCACGCCGACGACGAACACCGCGAGCAACGTACACCGGAGTCCGCGCTGTGCCGTGCGTTCGGCCGATGCCGTCATCGTTTCAATTCGTAGTGGTTATGCGGCACACATAGGCGTATCGGCCCGGTCCCGACCACGGACGGTCGTGCCGTTTTGCTGCCGGACGGTCGAGGCCGACCACGAACGGTCCTACGTGTCGACCCTCACCCCCTACAGTTAATCAGCGAGCTGGTGAACGAACGGCTATGTCACCGACCTTCGATGCGATCGACTCGATCCTCCTGCCGACGGACGGCAGCGACGGCGCTCTCGCGGGGGCGAAACGCGGCGTCGATCTCGCCGCGATGGCCGATGCGACCGTTCACGTTCTTTCGGTCATCGAGACGTCGGTGATCGATAGCGTCTCGTCCGCGCTCGAGTCCGCGTCGGCTGCCGACGAGCAGCGGGCCGCGCTCGAGGCCGACGCCGAGTCGGCCGTCGAGTCCGTCGCGACGATGGTCCGGAACCGACAACCGGGGCTCGAGGTCACGACGGCCACAGAACGGGGAACGCCGTTTCGGGTTATCGACCGCTACGTCGACGCACGGGACATCGATGCGATCGCGATGGGGACCACGGGCCGCACTGGCCTCACGCGCGTCGTTCTCGGGAGCGTCACCGAAAACGTCCTCCGGAGCGTCGGCGTCCCGGTACTTGTCGTGCCGCCGGCGGCGAGTGAGTCGCGGCTTACCGAGTCCACCGTCGAGAACGTGCTCTTGCCGACCGACGGGAGCGACGGGGCGGCGGTCGCCGTCGACTGGGGGAGCAGGCTCGCGGCGGCCTTCGATGCGATGGTGCACGCGATTTATTCGGTCGAGACGAGTCGCTTCTCGCCGCAGATGGACCCCGGTGAGATGCTGGCCGACCTCGAGCAACCCGGCGAGGAGGCGCTTCAGACGGTTCGGGAACACACGCGAGAGCGCGGCGTCAGCCTCGCGGGAACCATCGCAACGGGGCCGCCGGCGAGGGTCATCCTGGACTACGCCGCCGACAACGAGATCGATCTCATCACGATGGGAACGCATGGCCGTTCCGGGTTCGAACGCCACTTCCTCGGCAGCGTCACGGAAACCGTCGTCCGGAACGCCGAGCGACCGGTGGTTTGCGTTCCGATGAGCGGCGAGTGAGAGACGCCGACCCGGACGCTCGGCCGGCGGTGACTGCTCCTGTCGAAGCGCCTCCAAGGATTCACAGCCGGTCACGGTATTATGTCGCTGGATCGCGTGACGAGACATATGGGTGACCGCCTCCTCGTTCCGTACGATGGGTCCGAACCGGCGACCGACGCGCTCGAGTACGCCCTCGAGAAGTTCCCCGACGCGGATGTCGTCGCCCTGTACGTCGTCCCCGTCCCGGACGGGTACTGGGGAGCGTTCCCGGACTCCGACGCACGGGGTCCCGATATCGACCAGGCCCACGATATCGGGCGCAATATCATCAATGAAGCGTCCCAAGTCGCCGCGGATCACGATCGCGATATCGAGACCGAGATCGCGACCGGGAAACCAGATCACGAGATCGTCGAGTTGGCGGAGACGGGAGCGTACGACACGATCGTCATCGGAAGCCACGGCCGTGAGGGAATTTCGCGTATCCTGCTCGGCAGCGTCGCGGAAAACGTCGTCCGCCGGTCGCCGATCCCCGTCATCGTCGTCCGGTAGCCGTGTTACAGGCAGCAGACCCACCTCCCGCGTTCACACCGACACACTGGTGCTTCGGTTCGACTCGAGATGCCCGGATAGTATTTTGAGACTCCGCGAGGTACGCCAGTTCGATGTCTCGGCACCTACTGGTTCCCGTCGACGGATCGCCGCTGTCCAACCGAGCACTGGAGTTCGCGTTCGAGGAATTCGACGCTGCCGCGGTCGTCGCGCTCCACGTCCTCGATCCCACTGACCCCGGGTACAGTTCTCCGACCGATGTCACCGTCAAAACCGAACCGCCCCGCGGTTCCGACGAGTGGTACGAGCGGGCGACCGAAGAGGAAGAGAAGATCTTCGACGACGCGCGCGAACTGGCGAGCGACTACGGTGGCGAGTTCGAGACCGAAACCGCAGTCGGTGCGCCCGCTCGCGAAATCGTCGACTACGCCGAGGAGAGCGGGATCGATCACATCGTCATGGGCAGCCACGGACGAACGGGCACAACCCGACTGCTGCTCGGCAGCGTGACCGAAATGGTCGTCCGCAGATCGCCGGTCTCCGTTACCGTCGTCCGCGACTGAACTGGTCGGCCGTCGTCACCCGCCCAGGGATCGGTTTCTACGCCGCTCACGAGTTGCCGGCGATCGATGCCGACACTCTCCGACCTCGGGTGTCAGGCATCAACCGGGCACAAACAGGTTCAGAACCGCGACGACGAGTCCCGCAAGCCCCATCCTGACGCCGGCGATGATCCAGTTCTGTTTCGATATCGAGCCGAGGTACGCACCGAACGTAAAGAGCACGGCGACGCCGACGCCGATAGCGAGCAGCGTCGCCTCGAGCATGGAGATGACGCCCTGACCGAGAAACGGTCCCAGCGGCAGGAGGATACCGATGAGCGGGCCGATCCCGCTCGCGATCGCGTTGATCTTGCGCGCGCCCGCTCGTCGCCGCTGGACCGTCGTGTCCTCGAGCTCGGTCAGCATCGCTCGCTCGAGTTCGAGTAGTTCGGCCTGTTTCTCGGCGCGTTCGATCTCCCAGACGCTCCAGACGCCCGACGTACACAGCCCGACAGCCGCGCCGAGGCCGATCGTGATCACGGTGAGACCGTCGGTCACGCCCGACAGATACGCGCCGACGACGACGCCGATGCTCGTCAGCGTCCCGTCGAACCCGTTGGAAATGAAGTACCGCCGCGAGATCGATCTGACCTCCTCGTCCGCGAGAAGACCGTGGATGGCATCGAGGCGGTCGCGGAGCGACGGCACGTCGCTCACCGATCCTGGGGCGTTCCGCGCTGTTCGACGAGACGCTCGCCGCAGACGACCTGGTCGACCGAGTGCACCGTCCCGCCGAGGTCGGTGATGGCCCCCTCGAGCTCGGCCGCGTCGATAGCGTCGCCTTCGATCGTGAGTTTGAGGTTTTGGACCTCGCGGTCGGTCTCGACCAGGACGGCGTTGACGCCGGCAACACCCGCGCAGTCGGCCGCTGCGTCGGCGAACTCGAGGATGTCCGGCTCCTGTGGCTTCATGACATCCAGGACGAGGCGTTTGATCGCGGTGGTCATGGTGTGGTCGGTCGACTTCGACGGCCTTAGTGGCAGGGGGCGGGTCCCGGATCGGATCACGACGTGCGCCAACACTGGCTCCCAAGCGGGTTCGCGTCCGGTCGCTCGAGCCTCGAGCGTTTCGACCCGGGAAATCGGCTCCGACCGTCCGGCACTCCGGTCGGGAGTTCGCGGACGGATCGCGACGGGGTGCCCGCGGTCACCGAGCACCTGCCGGTTCGGCGGCTATCGCTGGTGCTGAATGACAGGCGAGCCGATAGACGAATTATATCCCGCGGTGCTGTAGTCCGGCATACGGATGACGATCGATGAACTCGGCGGCTACGGCATGGAACAGATGGACGAGGAAGCGGTAACGAAATTCCTCACGATTCAAAGCCAGGGCGTTCTCGGACTCCCCACGGAGAACGGGCCGTACCTCCTTCCGATGTCGTATGGCTTTGACGGGGACTCGCGACTCTACTTTTGGTACGTCGTCGGGTCCCAGAGCCGGAAAGCGGCCCTCTCCGACCAGGCGACGACCGCCAGTTTTCTCGTGTACCGGGCCGAGATGTTTCACTGGCAAAGCGTCCTCCTGACGGGGACGATCCGACGCCTTCCCGAAGCGAAACGGGAAACGCTCCCGGAATCTCGGACCCCAGCCTGGCAGCCGGAAGTGATCGAGACGGCGAGCGAGACGGAGGCAACTCGCTTGTACGAGTTCCGGATCGACGAACGGACGGGCGTGAGACACGACCTGCAGGCACCGTCGTTCGACCAGCGATCGAGCAGGGACGAGTAACGGTGGTTGGGGCTCCGCTGTGCGATCGCCGCGGAATCGCCCGCACCGCTTTTTACGGCCGCGACGGGATCACCGATCCATCCGCCGGACGAGCACGCCGACCGCGACGTACGCTGGGAGACACAGGGCGAGGACGATGCCGATGAGTCCCCAGTCCGCCACCTCGAGCGGGACGGTCCCGAAGTACCGAGTGAGCGGCGTGTATAGCACGCCGAGTTGGAGGGCGATCGAACTCGCGACGGCGGCTGCGAGCCACGGGTTCGACAGCGTCGGCGTTTCGCGCAGCCAACGAACGACGTAGAGTTTCACGAACTCGAGGCAGACGAACGCCGTAAAGACCATCGTCAGTGCGTACGCCGTCACCGTGGGAGCGCCAGCGAGCGTGTAGAACATCAGCGCGAGGACGACGACCGTGGTGACGGCTCCGGTGCCGCCGATCAGCCCGAGCATCGGCCGATCGATGATGCTCCGATCGGGATCGCGCGGCGGTCGATCCATCACGTCGTCGCTGACCGGATCGGCACCCAGCGCCAGCGCCGGCAACCCGTCGGTCAGGAGGTTGATCCACAGCAACTGCACGGCCGGCAGGATGAGGTAGCCGGACAGCGAGGCGAGGAAGACGATCGCAACCTCGGCGACGTTCGCACTCAGGAGGTAGGCGACGAACTTCCAGATGTTGTCGAAAATCCCTCGTCCGCGTTCGACGGCGCGTTCGATCGTCGCGTAGTCGTCGTCCAACAGGACGATGTCCGACGCCTGTCTGGCGACCTCCGTCCCGCGAATCCCCATCGCCACACCGACATCGGCGTTTTTCAGCGCCGGCGCGTCGTTGACGCCGTCGCCCGTCATCGCGACGTCGTTTCCCCGCTTCTGTAACGCCTGGAGGATGCGCACCTTGTGCTCCGGCGTCGTTCGCGCGAACACGTCGACGGAGTCGACCCGATCCCGGAGCGTTTCGTCGTCCAGTCGTTCGATCTCGTCGCCCTCGAGCACGGCGGTCCCGATCCCCAGCGAGTCGGCGATCGCCCGTGCAGTCCGGACGTTGTCGCCGGTTACCATCTTCACGCCGATCCCCGCGTGCGTCGTCCGGGCGATCGCGTCGGCGACCTCCTCACGGGGCGGATCGATCATCCCGGTCAGCCCCACGAACGTCAGCCCGTCGGCGAGGTCGTCGGCATCTGTGACCGGTTCGCGGTAGGCCATCGCCAGCACCCGGAGCGCGTCGTCGCCGAACGCCCGAACCGTCGTCTCGACGCGCTCGCGGCGCTCGTCAGTCAGTGGTTTCGGCCCAGCAGCTGTCAGAATCCGATCGCAGTGCTCGATGACGACTTCCGGCGCGCCCTTGACGTAGCCGATGTCGTCGTGGACGGTTCCCATCCACTTCCGGTCCGAGGAGAACGGCACCTCGTCGGTCCGCGGGTTCGATTCCCGACGCCCGTCGACGTCGAGTCCGCGGCGGTCCGCGGCCGCGAGCAGCGCCTGCTCGGTCGGATCGCCGTCCTCGAGCGTCGAGTCGTTACAGAGCGCGCCGATCTCGAGGAGGAGGTCCTCGCGGTCGCCGACGCCATCCCCACCGATCTCGTCCCCGTCGGTCTCCCCCGAGTCGAGGTCGACGACCGCATCGTTGACCCAGAGCCTGCTGACGGTCATCCGCCCCTGGGTGAGCGTGCCCGTCTTGTCGGTACAGACGACGTCGACGGCACCCAGCGCTTCGACCGCGGGGAGCCGCCGGACGAGCGCGTTCTCCGCGGACATCTTCCGGACGCCGAGCGCGAGCGTGAGCGTGACCACGGCCGGCAACCCCTCCGGAATCGCCGCGACGGCCAGTGAGACCGCGGTCAGTGCGGCCTGGATCGCGGCCGTTCCGCGGAGGAACAACAGCGGCGCGACCAGCGCCGCGAGGACGATGACACCGAGTCCGAGGGTCCGACCCAGTTCGTCGAGTTCGTCCTGCAACGGCGTCCGCGTCGCCTCGGTCGTGGCGAGTTCCCGAGCGATTCCGCCGACTTCGGTTTCCATTCCCGTCCCGGTAACGACCGCGACACCCTTCCCGCGGGTGACGCTCGTCCCCTTGTAGACCATACTGGCCCGCTCCGCGAGCGGGGTCCCCGACTCGACCGGCGACGGCGACTTCGAAACCGGAACGCTCTCACCCGTCAACGACGCCTCGTCGACCTCGAGATCGGACGTCTCGAGGAGCCGCCCGTCCGCGGGGACGACATCGCCACCGCGCAGGACGACGATATCGCCCGGGACGAGCCCCGTCGCATCGATCGGTCGCACCTCGCCGTCGCGTCGAACCGTCGCCGTCGGTGCGGCCAACTCCCGCAGCGACTCGAGGCTCCGCTCGGCCCGGTAGTCCTGGACGAAGCCGAAGACCCCGTTCGCCACGACGATGATCGTGATCAGGATCGCGTCGACGGCGTGCCCGGCCCAGACCGAGAGGCCGGCCGCGGCCAGCAACACCCAGATCAGGGCGCTGTTGAACTGCGCGACAAAGATGTCGACCGGCGATCGGCCGCCGCCCCGAACGATGTCGTTCTCGCCGTGCGCCTCGCGTCGCCGCCGTACCTCGTCGCCGGTCAGTCCGTCGGTTCGGGACTCGAGGGAGGAGACGACGCGCTCGGCCGGGAGTTCGTGTGGCTTTTCGGACACTACCGGGGAGTTCATTCCGGACCCATATAGCTGTACACGCCGGGCCGAGCCACTGAGACGCGGGAGGCCCGCGGCGACGACGGTGGTGGCCGCAGTTCCATCCCGGTGGGACGTAACAGCGTTTTTATACGACCCGCCGGCGAACCGTCGATCGAATGGAACCGCTCGAAATCGGAGTCCGGTTGGTCGCCGGCATTGGACTCATCCTGGCGAACGCCTTCTTCGTCGCGATCGAGTTCGCGCTCACCCGGGTCCGTCAGTATTCCGAGTCAGCCTTCGACGAACCGGGACTGCGACGGGCGTGGGAGATGACCAACGACCTCGAGATCTACCTGACCAGCTGTCAGGTGGGAATCAGCGGGACGAGCATCGCCGTCGGCATCGTCGCCGAACCGGCCCTCGCGACGCTCGTCCGTCCCGTCTTCGAGAACACCGCACTCGCCTCCGCGGGTGCAGGTGCCATCCTCGCGTTCGTCATCATCAACCTTCTCCACCTCACCCACGGCGAACAGACGCCGACCTACCTCGGCGTCGAGCGAACGAAGTTCGTCGCCAGGTACGGTGCCACGCCGCTGTACTGGTTCGCACAACTCCTCTCGCCCGTGATCTGGTTCGGAGACGCCGTCGCGAAGTGGACGCTGCGTCGGTTCGGGGTCGAGATGACCGGTGCGTGGCTCGAGACCGAAACCAAAATCATCGAGACGCGGGCCGAACTCCGGCATCGACTCGCGTCGGTCCTCGAACGGGGCGATGTCCCCGCCGACCGCCGGGAGGAGATCATCAACGCGTTGACCGTCGGTGACCGGCCGGTCACGGACGAGATGACCCCCGTCGAGGATGTCACGTTTCTCTCGACGACCGCGTCGGTCGAGGAGAACGTCGACCGGATCGGCTCGAGTTCCCATACCCGGTTTCCGCTGATCGAGGGGACGCTCGCGACGTTCGTCGGGATCGTCTACGCGCCGACTGTCGTCGACCGGATCGACGACCTGCGGACCGGCGACGTGTCGTTCGCGGACATCGCGACCCCGCCGATGACGATTCCGGCCGACATGCACGTCAGCGACGCGATCGACGAACTGCAGGCGGCACAGCAGGAACTCGCGCTCGTCGAAGCCGACGGCGACGTCGTCGGTCTGCTGACGGCGACCGACGCCCTCGAGGCGCTGGTCGGCGATTTCGACGATCCGCTCGACGGGACCGACATCCTGTCGGAGGGACGACAGTGACGCCGACACAGTCAGCGGCCTCGTCCGGCGGACGCACCGAGCGCTGCTCGGCTCACGGTCGCGTCCGACGGGTCACCGCCATATTTGTGGCCGGTGTTCGAAGGCGGGGTATGGACGAGCAATTGATCTCGTATCGAGTCGCCGATACATGACGGGCTACTATCGCCGCTACCTGCAGGTTCTCCTTCGGTTCCTTCCCGTCGCGATCGCGTTTCTCAGGGATCGGCGACGGTTCCTGCTGTTCGGGCCGCCCCGACACGTGCCGGCCGATGTCCACCGCGACCGTGCCGACCGGCTCACCGAGACGATGCTCGAGCTCGGCCCCGCGTTCATCAAAGTCGGGCAGGTGCTGTCGACGCGGCCCGATATCGTGCCCCCGACGTACGTCGAGGCGTTCGCCACGTTACAGGACGAGGTCCCGGAGGACGCGGGCGGGAATCCGCTGACGGTCGTCGAATCGGAACTCGGCGATGACCTCGATCTCGACACCCTCGAGCCGGTCGCCGGCGGCTCGCTCGCGTTCGTCTACACCGTCGACTACGAGGGCGAGCGGATCGCCCTGAAAGTCCAGCGTCCCGGTCTCGCCGCAGTGATCGAGCGCGATCTGCGGGTTATCAGGGGACTCGTGCCGTTGCTCGTGACGTTCGCCGACGAACGCCAGCGGTATTCGATCGAGAACGTTGCCGACGACTTCGAGGAGATCATTCTCGAGGAACTGGACTTCGAGCGCGAGGCATCGATCATGGCGACGATCGAGGACAACTTCGCGGACGACGAGCGGGTCGTCGTCCCCACGACGTACCCCGAACTCTGCTCGGAGCGCATCGTCGCGATGGAGCATGTCGACGGCGAGAAGATCACCGACGAGGACGTGCTCGCCGACGTCGGTATCGAACCGACCGAGATGGCGACGCTGATCGCCCGCACGTACCTGCAGATGGGCCTCGTCGACGGCGTCTTCCACGCGGACCCACACCCCGGCAACCTCGCGGTGACCGACGACGGCCGACTCGTCATCTACGATTACGGGATGAGCCAGCGGCTCACGCAGCAGGAACAGGACGATATCACGAGTCTCTATCGGACCCTCGTCCGCCGCGATGTCGACGGCCTGTTGAACACGCTGATCGCACTCGACGTGCTCGATCGGTCGGTCGATCGGGTCGCCGTCCGGCGGGTCCTCGAGTTGGTCATCGAGAACCTCGAAGGAAAGGCGGACGTCTCCTGGCGGGAGATCATCACCGAACTCTTCGCGACGCTCCACGAGTTTCCGTTTCGGATTCCGCCGAACGTCATGTTGCTCGTGCGAGTCGGGACAGTCGGCGAAGGCGTCTGCCGAACCCTCGATCCGGAGTTCGATTTTATCGCCGTCACGCGATCGTTCCTCGTCGAACAGGGCGTCATCGAGAGCGAAGTCGAAGCGCTGCTCGAGGACGTCCGGACCGACCTGCAAGACTCAGCGCCCGCGTTGGCACGTGCCCCGGCACGGTTCGATACCGTCTTCGGCCAACTCGAGCGGGGTGAACTCGTCGTCAGAACCGACCCCATCGAGCCGACGAACGGTGGGGTCGCCGCGGCTGGGGACGCGATCATCGCCAGTGCGCTGATCGTCGCCACCGCCGTCCTGACGTTTCACGAACAGCCACTCGAGGTCGCGAGCGCGGTGCTGGCGGTCGCGTTTCTCGGGCGATACGTCCACCGGTAGCGGCGCGACGGTCGTTCGTCCGCTCACCGAACGGCGCTACGGGCTGTCTCCGTTACGACGCGACGACGGCTCCGCAACTCCCGTCGCGCGTTCCCCGAGTCCGATGGCTCGAAGGATGGACGGTAACAGCGTCCCCTGGACGAGCGCACCGATGATCGCGACGCCGAAGACGACCGCCTGAACGAACTCGCGGTGGGGAACCCACGGCGGGAGCCCGAGCGCCAGCGCGATCGGGACTACGGTGTGTAACCCGCCCGAGACGAGGACGTGCTGGTAGCTGCGGGGCAGCGGCCTCGAGACGATTTCGTTGACCGCCCCGACGAGGACGTAGACGACTACGGCCCGGACGAGCAACACGAACACGGCGACGAGCAGCGCCGCCGGCAAGTAAACGGTGAGTGTGTCGATCGGAACCTGGACCCCGATAAGTACGTAGACGACCGTCGACAGCAGGAACGCGCCGCCCGACCAGATATCGCGCACGAACTCGACCGCGTCGGGGCCGATACCGTCGTCGGCGTCCAGTTTCACGAACAGTCCCGCTCCGACCGTCGCGAGGATACCGCTCACGCCGCCGCTCTCGGCGAGGACGTAGCTTCCGTACGCGACTAATACCGTGACCAGCAGGATCGCCATTCGCTCGGGGAGCCGGTGGATGAACCGCGTAGCTCCGTATCCGAGGCCGCACCCGAGGAGGAACCCGCCGAGGCTGACGACGAGGAGGTCCGTGATAACGAACTCGGCGATCTCGAGCCCCGACATCGGCTCCGTCCCCGCGGCAAGGAGCGCGAGTATCACGTCGACGATGACGATCGCGACGCCGTCGTTGAACAAACTCTCACTGTCGATGACGATCGTCAACCGCTCGGGGACATCCAACTCCTCGAACACGGAGAGGACGGCGACCGGATCGGTCGGGACGAGGATCGCAGCGAGCAACAGCGACACCCCGATCGACAGCCCGAACGCGAGGTCGATGATCGGTCCCAGGAGCACGACCGCCAGCGGAATTCCGAGGACGACCAGCGTGAGCGGCACCGCGACGTTCTCGCGCAGCGCCGTTCGGTCCAGTTCGACGACCCCATCGAACAGAATTATCGGCAGGACGAACCCAATGATGACGTCCGTCGAGAGCCGGAGGCCGATATCGATACGAAGCAGCGAGATCACGACCCCGACCAGAACGAGGAGCACCGCGTACGGCACGTCGAGCCAGGCGTCGACGACGACTCTGACCGCCAGTGCGATCGCGAGCAGGCCACACACCTGGACGAGGGTCTCGAGAACGGCAGTCATGGATTCGAACTCGAAAAACGGACCGGTAACCGCTGACGCGGCGCGGAGCGGGTCGCGGCGCTGTCTCTTCGGCTCGGTGCCAGTCGCCGTCTCACGGTCGCATCTCGGCTACTCACGCTGTACTGCGAACTGTCGCCCCGGCCACACATTGTTTTATCTCCGTCTCCTGTACCGTGCCCCGATGGAGCTGAGTTCAAGTCGAGTATCGTTTCGATCGGTTCGCTTCGCGGTTCTGGGTTGCGTCGCGGTGGTCTCGTTTTTCCTCGCCATCCAGTTGTTGAGCGCGTCGCTGCAGACGCTCTCGTCGGTCGTCCGCCCCGTTCTAACCCGGCAAATGGACCCGCTTTCGTACGTCGGGATGAGCTGGCTCTCCGCGTACGTGCTGTTGAACGGCTCGATCGTCGCAGCGATCGCACTTTCGCTGTTCTCGGCCGATCTGATTACCGTCCTCGAGCTGTTTCTGCTCGTTTCGGGTTCCCGCCTCGGCGCTCCGGGGATCATCCTGCTGATCGGCGCACTGGAGTTCCTCCGCGCACCGTCGTATTCGCTCCCCGAAGCGATGCGGCTCGGGACATTGACGTTCCTCGTCAATGTGACGATCTACGCCCCGGCGACGGTGATCGGGACGGCCGTGATCCGGGTGACCGAGCGGAGTGCGTGGGCACGCGATGTGCCCATCGACGGTCGCGCGGGCGGCGTCGGTCTTTTCGAACCGCTCACAACCGCGATGATCGACCAGTTGGGCGCGGCCCCCAGCGCCCTGGTGGCGATGCTCGTTCTCGTTGGGAGCTTTCACCTGTTAGATACCCTGTTAAACCGTGTCTCCGTCGATTGGCTCAGAGAGCAGGTGTTCGTCTTCCTCCAGCACCGCTGGCTGTCGCTCGGTCTCGGATTTGCCGTCACCGCCGTAACGACGAGCGTGGCGTTCTCGATGGGCGTCATCGTCCCGATCTACAATCGGGGGTACATCCGTCGAGACGAGATCGTCCCGTACGTCATGGGTGCCAGTCTCGGAACGCTCACCGATACCCTGTTGGTCGCTCTCATCCTCGAGTCCGGTGCGGGGATCGCGATCGTCCTGCTCCTCTTCGGCGCGGCGGCCGTCAGTACGATCGCAGCACTCTCGGTCTACGACGCCTACTACGCGTTTCTCGAGGAGGTTCAGAACGCCCTCCTCGAAAACAATCGCACGTTTGCGGTGTTCGTCGCGATGCTCGTCGCCGTTCCGTTCGCGTTGGTGGTCGTCCCCGGTTGAGACGAACGCGACTACGAGTCCGCCGCCGTCGATTCGCGAACCGTCAGGACGGGAACCGGAGCCGTTCGAACGAGGTGTTCGGTGATGCTGCCGAGTACGTACCGATCGAAGCCCGTCCGGCCATGTGTCCCGACGACTACGAGGTCGATGTCGTGAGCCTCGATCTGTGATCGGATCTCCTCGGTGACCGACGACCCATACGCGACCGTTTCGGCGGCCGGTTCGACGCCGTTCGTTTCGGCGATCGACAATGCCTCGTCGAGGATCTCGTCCGCGGCCGCTTCCAGCATCGCCGTCTTGATCTCCGAGCGGACGTCAACACCGACGCTGACGGCGTCGACGACGGTAAGAAGGTGCAACGCTGCGCCAGTCGTGCCCGCGATGTCGACGCTCATCTCGACCGCGTCCTTCGCACACTCGCTGCCGTCGGTCGGAGCCAGCACGCGTCGGTACGGGTACGTGACCGCGGTCTCAGCGTCCGGCCGGATCGTCAGCACGGGGCCGTCCGCGCGTCTGACGACTCGCTCGGTGGTACTCCCCAGCAGGAACCGCTCGAGTCCGCGCCGTCCGTGCGTCGGCATGACAGTGAGATCGATATCGTGTGCCGCTGCGTAGTCAATGATCACCTGATACGGATTTCCGGACTCGACCTCGGTGACCGTCTCGACTCCACGGTCCGCCGCGCGGTCAGCGACATCGCGGACGATCCGATCGCCCTCCTGCTCGAGGGCGTCGACGACGGCACCCTCCCGCTGAAACGGGCTGTACAGCGCCATATCGATCACGGTGAGGACGTGAACCGTCGACCCGTGGTCGGCGGCGATATCGAGGACGTGATCGAGCGCGACGGCCGCACCCTCACTGCCGTCGGTAGGAAAGAGCAGGTGATCGAACGTCGTGTCCGTCCCGGGTGTGGTCATGCTCGGCCGCCCTCCGTCCCGTTCCAGAGGTCGCGTCCGATTCTTGCCCGTCCCGATCGTCCATCGGTCTCACAGCGTTCCATGCGTGTCCGATACGTGGGAGTCCGAAATAAACGGGAGGGGAACCCTCGAAAGCGCGGAACGACCGATGCACGGATACGTTCCGACTCCGCCACGGTCATCGGCGCACTCGGAGCAGCGATGCTGACCGACCTCCGTATCGTGGAGTTCGTCTTCGGCCCTCCACGTTCGCGGTCGGACCGTGACGACCAGGCGTCGGCGTCGAACGGCACCGTATCGAGGTGGCCGGTGTACAGCAGCGTTCGATCGCTCGCACCCGGAAACGTCACGAGGGGGGTGGGCTTCGCCGGATCGACCGCGACCCGCTCCACCCCGACAGGGAACTCGGACAAGTACTCCTCGAGCGGGGCGACGAGTTCGCGCGTGTCGCCGGGCGGGTTCGACGTGTCGACGGTCAGCAAGTCGAGTGTGCGGTCGATCAGGGCCGTGCGGTGATCGACGACGGACGCCTCGAGGACGTAAGGCGACCTCGGCTAAAGTATCTTGTAGAATTCCCAATATTATACAACTATGGTTCTCCCCGTGGACTGTCCCCGTTCGTGACCGATCGGCGATTCCGGCGGGTCCTTCGAGATCCGCGATTCAGCCGTGTTCGATTCCTGTATTTCCCGGTCCGTATAGCGAGACGAACGGACATCGTCCGATCGAAATCGGAACTGTCGCTCGGCAACGACTCGCGTCGCGATACTTACGGCGAGAACGGACGTTCCACTTTTGAGGTCAACGGTAGTACGGACTAGTGTGATATCAATGGGATCGGCAACTGATTCGGACGTGGGGTTCGGAACGCGTCTCGGAAGGGTGATCGTCTCGGTCGTCGTACTGACCGGCGTGACCGTCGTTCTCGGGTACGGCGGCTGGATCGTCTTGACGCTTACTGCCAAAATCGGCGGGTACGATCCGAAAACAGCCGACGGAGAGTTGCTTCGCGAGCGATTACTGGAGTGGCCCGACCGCAACAGAGAGGTCATGCGCTCGGACGGAAGAACCAGCCTGCCGTTGCGACCGTAGCGACTGCACCACGCAACGGCTGCTTGCCCCACGCTGTTCGTGATGCCGATCGGGTCAGCGAATCGCCAGTCAACTGCAGCCCGCGTCGAGGAGGCATCCCTGCGACATCGAGGACCTGACCGTCGCCCGACAACGAACGACACGCCGTTGCCGCGTGCTGGCGACGAAATCCGGAAGTTCTTTTCGTTGCGAGCCCAATACTGTACACGAATGACGTTGCCTATCGACCCCGCTCAGATCGATCCGGACGACATCGGTGCGACACAGACGACCCTCGAGATGGACCACGAGGAGGCGATCGAACACGTCCGCGAGGTGTTCACCGACGCCGGGTTCGGCGTTCCCGTCGAGTTCTCCCCGTCGGAACTGTTGAACGAGAAGGTCGACGCCGACCGCGACCCGTATTACGTCCTCGGCGCGTGTAACCCGGCGGTCGCGGACCGAGCGCTCGCGGCCAGCGACGGGAAACTCGGCGCGCTCTTCCCGTGCAACGTCGTCGTCTGGGAGGAAGAACCCGGCCGCCAGCGCGTCTATCACGTCTCGATCATGCGGATCGCGCGGCTCGTTGGCGTGGCACCGGACGACGAGGAGATGGCGGACATCGTCGCCGAGACGGGCGACCTCGTCGACGCCGCGTTCGAGGAGTTGTAGCATGGGCTACCACACGTTCGACGCCGAGCGAGCGGACAAGCTGGAACGGGCCGGGCAGCGATATTGCTTCGTCTCGGCCGAGGAACTGCTGTGGGCGCTCTCGCTCTCGCCGGCCGACACCGTCGCCGACCTCGGCAGCGGGACCGGCTTTTTCACCGACGATGTCGCGCCCCACGCCGGCGCGGTCTACGCGGTCGACGTTCAGGAGGCGATGCACGAGTACTACCGCGAGAAAGGCGTGCCGGCGAACGTCGAACTCGTGACCAGCGACGTGAGCGACCTGCCGTTCGACGACGGCGCACTCGAGGCCGCGTTCGCGACGATGACCTACCACGAGTTCGCGAGCGACGACGCACTCGCGGAGGTTCGACGGGTCCTCGCGTCCGACGGCCGACTCGTCATCGTCGACTGGGCGGCGACCGGCTCCGGCGCGGACGGACCGCCAGTCGACGAGCGCTACACCGCCGCCGAAGCGGCAGCGGCGCTCTGCGATGCCGGGTTTTCGATCGAACACCAGGCCGTTCGCCCCGAAACCTTCCTGATGATCGCGACCCTCGAGTGAGGGGGCGGCGAGGTCCCCGTCTCGAGTCGCTACGCGTCTCGAGGACCGACGAGCGAGACGCGCTCGCGTCGCCCGTGTCGCTCGAATCGACACACCGATACGTCACGGATAGTACTAGTATTCGAAATTAGCCGGTGCACGGCAGTTTTCCTTCTCGATTGAGGTGGCTGTGGTTGGACAACGGAGTTGTCGAAAGGTGTGACGGGGTGGATTCTGGGTGTCGCCAAGGCGACAGCGCCAAAAAATCACAGCGCGGCACCCTCACCGCCGCACAGCAGAACTCCAGTTGATGCACACGAAATGGAGGTTCTGTTTCCGATACAAATATTATATCTAATACTAATATAATTGATTATGAAAGCTGCAGTACCGGTGCATAGATACTGGAAACTGGATCACTCAACGGACGGACCACGCAACCGAGAGAATGGCCCTTCTGGGAATAACTGAAAGAACACAGCCCGTAACAAGACGAGGACACCAAGTCCCCCTCCAAACAGTAGTGCCCAAATTGAGGGGGAAACACCGCCCGTGTCCGCCAGATAGTGGATGTACAGGCTTGCAACGACCCATAACAAGGTGAACGCGGCAAGGGTTCCGAGCACAATTGAGGCGAGGACCCGAGTGATCGCCGTGTCACCGGGCTGGATTCGATTTCCGGAACCGAGAACTGTCGAACTGAGTCGGATTCCGTGTGCCAGCATACCGACCAGAACGGAAAGGGCAAGAAGACCCGGAACGAGTATCGCTACTGGAAACCAAAGCAGTTCGAGAATAGTGTTGAAAAGAATCACTGATTCGTTGACTATCCCAGTCGCCAAGAAGATCGTAAGGACGGCGAGGACGGGTTCGGCTACTCGTCTCTTAATAGGACTATTGGAGTGGAAGGCGGACATGACGTATAATATAATTCCACACCATTAGTGATAAATCTATTGTGGCCCGAAAGTTGTCGCCTCTATTGAGCGAATCAGGTCAATGTCTGTTAGGAATGTCTATGCTGCACACATGTCCTTAATCCAATATTGGAACTCATCTCTGATTATGCGTTACGATGGAACTGACGCATGTTCTTCTGCAAGTTTGGATATCAAGACAAGGTCTACACACCGTTCCACGCTGGCTCAGCAGGATCAACGAATAACGCTTACTCAGCGTCCGGACAGCACCGGCCATACAGTAGGACTTTATGAACGTCGTTGACATCTAGTTCTCTAACTGGTTTACTGACGTAGGCACTGTCTAGTTCAGCACCTCCTCAACTGGCATCTTTCCGTCGAGAGCTTGATGCGGTCTCTGACGGTTGTAGTAATGCATGAGCTGTTCAAGCCACTCGCGGACGCTCGACCGACTGCCCACCCACGAATTATGGAAGCGGTCGATCCGCATTTTGAGTGTATGAAACCACTTTTCGATGGAGTTTCGGTCGGTATAGTTGACCTGATCACTCAATCCTACTCGAGAGAGGGCAGTCCGATAGCCGAATTGATCGATAAGAAACTCAGCCTCGGAGAGATCGTGTTTCTCGTCGAGTCGATGCAGAAATGCAGTCGCCGGATCAGTGCCATGCCGACCAAATAACGCGACGTCAAGAATCAGTTTTGTCTCGGTGTCCATTGCAGCGTACAACCAAGACCACTCGCCGTTTATCTTGACAGCGGTCTCGTCAACCGCGACCCGCTTTGGCTGCGCCTCAGGCGGGTCGCAGCCGCTGTCAGCCAGACGATTTATCCAATTCCAGACAATTCCATGAGAGCGTTCAACGCCTAATTCAGCGAGAATCGTTGTTGTCTCTCGAAGCGAACAACCGGTCTGATGGAGGCGGACGGCGAACGCCCTGACGGCGTCGCCATCCGCTCGTTCTCCCACGATTCTTCTAAATCCGCGTCATAGCTCTCACTGAGCAGGTCTGCGAGCATCTCTCGGCAAGTTACTCAACGACCTGCTCACTTCTCAAACTGACTCAACTAGACAGTGCCCAAGACTCCAAAATCAGACATAGTAGCGATTGTGGTGCAGGTAGAACTTCTCTCCAGTCTGCTCTTCCTTGCTATCTTTGTACGAGAACTGTGAGCCAATCCATAGTCTTCAATGAGAAAATATCATAGTGCACACTTGCTACCTTCTCATCCTCTTAGAAAAATATCTCAATAAGCCTCCAGAGTCGCAGGAAACAACATATCATTTAAATAGATCTAAAATTTAAAATTTTCTTCTAATGGTAGGATTAGTAAACTTTATATAATTATATCCATAACGAAAAGATGTTATGTCTGGTAATACCAGTAAACGACGAACCGTTCTAAAAAGGATCGGCGCTCTGTCCACCGCGCTGGCGACGCCTGCAATGACGGGCTCCGCACTAGGGATGGCTAAGAATAACTCATCCGCAGCGGAGCGATCCGATAGAATCTCCGAAACGGTAGCACGCCAGATAGCGAAGTCTCGTATTGAACACAACAGCACGCGTGAACAATTTTCAGACCTTAGTCCGGAAGGACTTGCTCAGCCGGAACTATTCTATTCCGTCTCCGAGGCCGGAATGTACAGGCCGGCCGCTTGGGTCTATCCGATTAGAACCGGCAGAGAAGAAGTCGGACACATAGCGATAAGTGCTCAACCGGACTCGCCTGGAATTATCAGGTGCAGCACCGGAATTGCACCGCAGACCCGACTGCAACGCAACGGAACGCTCCAAAGCAAGATTAGACGTGCCGAAGATGGGGCGCGGTTTATATATAATAACCCGATGAGTTTCGGCGTTGAGGTTTCAATGACGAACGTCGCAGACGTCGAGGCTGCAAAAAAGAGAAAAACGATATTTGTCGACCTGAAACATGGATTAACAGCATCGATAAATGACGTTGCGAAGCCGGAATCAGCTACACAGACTAACCGAGCGTCGACTGTTAATCAAACGACTCTAGAAGAGGTTGATGAGACATCGTTTAGTCCGCTCTCTACGGAAAGCATCAGCGGCGTCCCGAATTGGGATGCAAACCTGTGTGGCTCCGATTGGGTTGGCTGTACTCCTGCTGCCTCGTCGATGTGTATTGGATATCATGAAAATACATCTTCCCGAGATTGTGATCTGATGTGGGAACTCAACGATCTTATGGGTACTAACAGCGACGGCGAGACGGTTCCCACAGACTTCGATGACGGTATTGAGGACTACGACTCCTCATATAGTGCCTCGAATACTGTGTGGGGGCGTCGTTCGGAGGTTAAAAATCAGATCGATTCGGGGAACCCCTGTGTGCTAAGCCACTGGTTCAACAGTAGCCTTGACAAAAGCGAGATAGATGACGTAGAAGATCTCAAAAACATAGCGGTCGGCCACTCCGAAACAGCCTACGAGTATGAGGAAGGCGATGACCCTGTGTGGAATCCGACAGAGCCCCCACTGTACGTAACCACTCACGACACGTATGGAGATGTCAACGAGATCACCTTGAAGAGTACAACTGTCCTATTCCTCGTTCAGTCGATCGAACCGTAACGTATACCGAAAACGCATAATAATTTTCAATTCAAAATAGGGTTGTGAATTATAAACCGCCCTCGAGGTTTTGCGAGACAACTGTTTCTCGTCGTGCTTGGCCCGCACATCCAGAAGGTAGCGGTACTTACACTGGATGTACGTGGCGATGACCCTGGAAGAGGGTGTCGTCTCTGGTGGTGACCATTCGAAGAGGTACGGCGTTTTATCTCTCTAAAGATACGCTCGACAGCATTCTGATTTCCGTGTTTTTCGTATCGAAATCGGAGTCCGTGTCGACGGAGTGCTGTCTGGAGATGCCGTGCGCCATCGACGAGAAACACAGCGTCTTCGACATCGTGTTTCTCCGTGAGTTCTTGCAGAAACCGTTCAGTCAATGCGGTCGTAGTCGTCGAGAACAGCCGTATATGGAGAATCCTGTTTGTTTCAGGATCAACTGCAGCGTACAGCCAATACCGGTGATCATCGATTTGAATCACGGTCTCGTCGAGCGCAACGTGATTCGGAGTCGCGTCAGTTGCTGGCTGTAGATCGGCTTTCTGCACCCAATCATGAACGGCCTTTCGCGATCGATCGACACCGAACCTTTCGAGTTCTTGAATAGTATTCGAAAGCGATAGTCCAGCAAGATGGAGTCGAATACCGAGTTCCATTAGCTGACACGGTGTCCGTTCTCGCTCCACAAAACTCAAATCGATCCAGTCGCTACACCCGCTGAGGCGGTGGGTTTTTGGCATGGACACCACAAAATCGTGCCGCCTCACTTTTCACGCTTAACTAAACACGGCCCAATATAGTCTCTCAAACTATATCGCAATTGCGACAGCGTTGAAGGAAATTAATAGGGTAACCGAGGCAAGCAAGGCACTTACCACGATTCGTAGGGGGTATTCACGACGGTACTTCCCTGCGAGACCATAGGGGATACTTAATCCAAGCGTTACCGCAAGGAACATAGCGATATTTCGGATGAGCTCAACTCCGGCACCCGGATAGCCGCCGGGCGTTCCCATCGTCGCCAGGAATCCGATAAAGATTGTAACGGCGATACTAAGTCCGCCCCAAATAGCTAACACGCCAACTTCCCACCAGATAATCGGTTCTGCGAACCGAACATACGAAATCAGCGAAATCACAAGGGGGAGAGCAAAGAGAGTGAATAACTCAAGGTCCCCACTCCGAAGCGGGGAACTGGGTATATTTACGATTAAAAGAGCGATTCCAAGGACGGCCAGTCCTATAATCAAACCGGAAAGTGTACGGGTATCACTCACTTATGGGGAGGAGCCATATATGAATGGGTTTCTGTGAGTTAGTAAATTCTTTGTGTGAATCAGAATTCCGGGTCGGTACACTTGTAGTTCTCATCGGCCGGATATTCCACACAATTGTATGTCTGAACAATAGGGTTTCAACAGAGCCGCTCGTTTATATAAGCCACAGTATACGACGATATTGGTGTGTCCGATTCCTGACTCCGAGACTTTGATGTGCAAGCTCTGTGCAATCGCCGAAACCGTTATCAGACTATGTGCATAACATGCACATAGAATGAGCACGAGCGACGACCCCCGACGGGTTCATTTCCAGTCACCGGAGTATCTCGTCGACCGGCTCGATGCGATCGCCGATCTTTTTGATAAGGATCGGACGGATCTCCTTGTCGAGGCCATCCGGGAGTACATCGAAGACATTGCCGACAACGAGACGTTCCAGGAACTCGTCGCAACGAAATACTACGACGACCAGCTCGAGTTCGAGACGGTCAAGCAGTTGGCTGGCGCTGAGACAGCCCAGCGACTCCGTCTTCTCAAAGCGGACCTCGAAGACGAGCCACTTGATCTCGCTGCCCCCGACGATGTCGACGTCTACGAGGGCGATGTGACCACGGTCGACACCGCGACCGATGACGATCGATGAGCGGTCCACCACTGCGAACGGTCGTCGCCGACACCAGTGCACTCGTCAGTCTCGCTGTGCCCCGTGCCGACGCTACCGTTGACACCGGCGCTCCGGATCCACTCCAATACCTTCTCACCTCCTGTGACGTGTTTGTGCCACCGGAAGTGGTCGAAGAACTCCGCGACATCACACAGTATCAGGATATCCACGCCGTGGCTGCGAGCAACGTCCTCGCGGCCCGTACCCACTACACGGTCGAGAATCCCTACGAACGCGACGATACCCCGGACTCCCGGCCGACGTTCGGCCTCGATGACGGCGAAACTGATGGTATCGTCCTCGCGAACGCGCTCGCCGTCGACGGGTTTCTCACCGACGAGTTCGGCGGCACGAACTTTCCACTCATCCACGCCGTGCTTCAGGGGCTGCGGATCGTCCCGACGCCGCGGCTCATCTGCGACTACTCCCGGAACGGGCATATGACCAAGGAGGAAGCGAGAATACTGATCACAACGATTAGCCTACACCGGAGCTGGGAGAACAGTCCCTACGTCACGCAATTGCTCCAGCGCCTCGAAGCGTAGTCCGTCCTGCGATCGACACGTTCCGAGTGGTGCGTCAAAAGTGGCCGAGCGAGTGAGGTGGGGGCGAGACTTTCCCTTCACACAGGACCAGTCAACAACCCCACTTCGGAATGGGCTGTGGTTGTAACATGTTGTGTCCCTTGGAAATCGCTGGGGATAGTGAAAAGGACATTTCTGTGGTTCCAGTTGGCCCCGGAATGACGAGGACGCCGACGACTACCACCTGTACATGACGAATTTGGCGAGGAAGGAGTTTTTCCGGCGGATTTAGCGGAAATCTACCGCTGTCGGTGGGAAGTTGAGTTGTTGTTCCGGGAGCTGAAGACGCAGTACGAACTGGACGAGTTTGGCACGAGTGACGAACTGTCGAATCGCCGCCCGGATCGCTTCGCTTCGATTTGGGAACACGCCCGCATCGACCAGCGACTCGAGGTCGCCGTGACGGTGCCGACGCCGACGAACTCCGCGCGTTCCTGCGTGACGAACTCGCGGCCAATACGGATCTCCGTGAGCGGTTTCTCGCCCGCGTTGGCGAGCCGACGAGCCAGTCGGTCGACGAGCTTCGCACCGCGATCGACCGGCGGTTCCAAGAGACGAACCCCGAGTACCACGTCGTCTTCGAGCCGATCGACTTCACGCAGTGGTTCGATCTCGCGAACGAGTACCGCCAGCAGGGACGATACGCATCGGCAGCGACCGTCTACCGGGCACTCGTCGAGTCGATCGACGACAATATGGAGCGCGTCGACGGTGCGTACGACCACTTCTCGCGTGCATTCAGCCGGGCACTCGATGGATACGTCGGCTGTGTCGCGACCGCGGAACGCGATGTTAATGCGGTCACTGATGCCGTCGCATTCCTTGAAGAGCGGGTGACATCAGGAACGCCGTTCCTCGCGGAACATTTTGAGAGGGCAGCAGTCGAGCTTCGAGAGAAGCTGGGCGAGCAGTCCAACGAATAGCTGTGTCGCCCTATGACGCCCGCAAGTTCGACGATCGCGAAAATTAGTTTGTGTCGAGGTTAGCCATATCGATCATCTGTTCGCGAGCGGCTTCGACGTTCGAGTAGAGTGCCAACGCGTGCTTGATGAGTCGGCGGTCTTCTTGGCTCCCCTCCCAACGCCCAATAACGTCGCGACGATCGCGGAGTTCGTCACTTGCGAGGTCGCCATCGGCGAGCGACTGTTCGAACTCCTCCCACGTCTCGACATCGTAGGTCGCCTGCTACTCCTCGATCTCATCGGTGATCGCGACTAATTCGTTGCGCAGCTCTTCGCGCGTGTTCTCTTCGATGAGCGTGCGGATTTCCTCGAAGAGCAGTCGCGTGTAGTCCGGCTGGTAGCGCGTCGTCTCGCCAGCCTTCACGCGACGCAGTTGCCCCTGCTCGACGAGCGCCTGGAGTTCCTCATTGGTCGTACTCCAGGCGGCGTCGGCCTGCTTGCTGATCCAGTTGACCGATCGGGGTTCACGAAGCGTCTCGGCGACCGCCCGAATTCGTTCACGGGCGCTCATTGACCCGCCCCACGAATGGACCCCATCTCGTGAGGAAGCGGACATACTGGGCACCTCTAGCAACAGCGTTCACGCTGTACTCCCATATGTTTGTACCCTCTCGCATAATCGAGAGTGTAGTACGAGCATAGTCATCTGGACATTAAAATACGAAACCGACAGAAGCTATGTGACAACCGATGTACGACCGATGTTCTGATTTTGAGGAACTGCGGCCGACCGGCGAGGCGTCCCACATTCCGGACACGAGGCTGGACGGCGGGTACGAAGGTGACCCCCAGCGGCAACGTGTTGCGACGAGCGCTGGCGGCTACCCCGATGCGCCGACGACCACCGACGGCGAGTGCCGGTCCTGTGGGGCGTCAATCCCGGACGGCCAGACGAAATGCCGGTTCTGTCTCACCAACCATCCCGGAAGTGACGCGACTTGCACGGACGAGTCAGCGTCGACGTCGTTCCTCGGCATCGTCCACCTGGTCGTCGAGTCGACCACGTTCTACGGCGCCGTCGCGAAGGGCGGCGCCGCGGCGCATCTCCTCTCTGCCAACGAGGCAAAGCCGGCCGTCGACGACTACACACTCGTCTACGACCTCGACGAGGCGCCGGCGCGCCAGGTGGCCGAGCAATGGCCCTCGCTCCCCGACGCGGTACAGGTGTCGTCAGCGGATGGCGAGCAGCTTCTCAGAGCCGCCCGTGACCGGACAGGGTGGCACGGGCAGGAAGCGTCGGAACGTCAGGAGCAGGCCGCGACGCGGCTCTACGACCAGCGAGGGAACGGCATCCACGACGAGGCACACCTCGGAACGGTCCTCGACGACGCCGACGACGCGGTATGGCTGGTTCCAGCGATCGCGCTGACCGAATCTCCTGCCGAGGCTGTGGCTGATCGACAGGTGTCGTCGGTGCCGACGACGCAGAAGTACCTCTCGCGTCGGTTTATCGCTCCCGAAAGGGGTGCGGGGGCGACCCTGTGAAGTCCAAACATGGCGACACTGCAAGCTACGACGACGTCGACTGGCGCGATCGTATCGGATCCGCAGGCAGTCCGCGAGCTCTGTGAGAGCCATGCTTCGGGACGCTCGACTGGGAGGTTACCGAAGACGGAGAGCTCACCATCTGGGGGTATGACGATTTCGAGGTGTACGAGGCGCGGGAGAACGGCCTCCTGGACTACGAGGGCGGCATCGTGACCCACGAAGAACTCGATATCCAGACAGCGGGGTTCACCAAGTGCCGCTTCCCCGTGCTGGCGAAGCGGTACGTCGTTCGCGACGGCGAAGTCCTCCACGCGGACCTCAGTTCCCCTGACCCGATCGACGAGTAGCGTTGTTCTCCCCGTGAAGAGATGCGAGGTGGCACCGCACTTGTCAGCTACGGGGACACTCAACGAATGCGTTCAGGAGAATTGCCTCGAATTATCGGTAACCACACGCCACTATATTCCACTCAGCGCCCGCCACTTTGCGGCGACGAACCCCGCCAAGATGAACGCGAACCCGGCGACAGTTGCGGGCGTCACTTCCTGCCCAAGCACGAGCAAGCCTGCCAGCGCCGCGAACACGGGAATCACGTACTCAATGAAGCTCATCTCGATGGGACCGAGGTCGTCCAGCAACGTGAAGTACAGCAGGAAGCCACCGACGCCGGCGACCGCGGAGAGGTACGCGATGGCGGCGAGCGCGGACGGCGTCCATGTGGCGGTCGCGAACGACTGGCCGGGGAGCGCGAGCACGGCGGCGTGGAGGACGACCGCACCGATGGCCATCATCCACGCCTGTGTGGAGAGGAACGGCATCGACGGCGATCGGCTGTGCGTGACGACCGCGGCGACGGCGAACGCGAGCGCGGACGCAAGCACGAGCGACACACCGAAGACGCTGTCCGCGATATTCGTGGGATCGGGGTCGGCGATGACGACGACGCCGACGAATCCGAGCGCGACACCGAGCGCGGTGGCGGCGGTGAACTCCTCATCGGTGGAGACGAGCCGCGTGAGCGCAGGCGTCACCACGGGGACGAGACCTAACAGAACAGCGGCAACACCACCTGTGACGTACCGCTGGCCGGCGAAGAGGAACGCGTGGTGGGCGCCGATAATGAGCGCGCCGCCGACGAGCACGTAGATGTAGTCGTCCCGAGTCCGGGGGCGGACATCTGCGCCGGAGGCGAAAACGGCGGCGAACAACAGCGCGGCAGCGACGTCGAAGCGCACGGCCGCGAACGGCACCGCAGGGAGATCGACCAAGCCGACGTCCGTCGCCATGAACGCTGTTCCCCAGACAGCACACAGTAGCAAGAACCGGCCGGCCGTCCCGTAGCGACTCATTCACGAGGAGGTCGCCGCCCGACGGGGAAATGTGCATCGAACCGCCCCGACTCTCCGAGCGTCCGGACACACTTGGAGACCGCGTCACCTACGCGGTGTGGTGTAGCTATAAGTACCTCAACGCCGGCCTGAACGCCATCAGAGGGTTCTCCGTCTGTGATAAGCACTTCGACCACCCGATCGCGATAGCGGGGGCATAGAGGAAAGCCAACGCCACCCAGCTCGACCTCGAACTCGAGGTCGAACCGGCGCGCAGCGCAGCCACGGTCCAGACGGGATGGTTGCTCGTGTTCGGTGGCGCCGCTGTTCGGCCCGCTAGACATCATCGAGTGTCCGTATCTATCTCGAATGAAAAATGCCACTGGAAACTACTGGTAGGGTTGTTCGTCCTCCGGAGGGATACGGGGCGATCCAGTCGCGGTCGCCCCGTGAGGTGATTGCTCAATGGGGCACCGCGCACTCGTTACGCACAGACGGACAGTACTCGCTCCACTACAGTCAGTGGGGCGCAGCGAACCCGGAGTTCAAACATCGAATCTCGGCTGAGTCGCCGTTCGGTGGCGAAGACACCAACTCCAAGTGGGCGAAACAGTTCCTTGCAGAGTTGGCCGATGGCCTCGAGGCAGAAGCGGTCGAGGGCTACCCGGCCGGCGAGGATCGACCGTCGACGGTCGTCGAGCCGAATCCCCGTGCCACAGACCTCTCACTCGACGAGATCGTCGCTGACCATCTCGACTCCCTCCACCACGAGGCGTTCTTCGTGGTGTCGACGACGTTCGAAGTGACTGCATACCGGATGCTGTGGTTCGGCCTGCAGTACGACTCGGAGATAGTCGAACAGGGCAAGACGGTCGGGAACGGCGCGTTCGCGTGAATCGACAAATCGATGCGTTGCAGATAGCAGTAACAATATCTGGAAGACGGCGGTGTACAGCAGTTGTCGTTCTCGGTTGCGGCGGCTGTGGGTGGGTCGCGGGGTGTCCCCAAGGGGACTGAACCAAAAAATTACAGCGCCCGGTGCTCACCTCCGCACGCAAATATCCAGTTGAAGCACACGAAACGTAGGTTGTCAATCGGTTCCGTGCAATCACTCAAAAGGTGTGTCAATGGAACTCACTATTATACGGATATATCCCAGATCGTATTATTAGTGTTATTCTACAGTTTCTTCAATTTCCTGTTCTACAGTTTCTTTAACTTCCCGTTCTACAGTTTCCCTAATTTGTTTTTTATCTACGATATCCCCCTCTTTTGTTTTCTCGTTTAGGTCCACGACTGTGTTTTCTACAATTTTCTCCACATTAACATTCACTTCTTTACTATATATTGTCACATTGGGGATTTCTATATTAGCATCTACACTTTTTCTACCTATATACCAGATTGTTATAGCCTTCACTAATTCAATTACCTGCTCATGGTTCTCAATTAAGAATTCGAAGACATCAGTTTCAGATAGTGCTTTTTCTATTTTGAATCGATATTTCAAATCATGTGCTTCTATTATACTGTGAAAGCTTTTCTTTTCATCAACAGGGACCCCTACAAGAGCATCTGGTTCCCTTTCACCCCATTCTTTTTTAGGAATGTTTGGATACGAATAACCACCAATACTTAACGCATTTTTCTCGCCATTTTTCATCTCTCTCACAACATTCTCGTTTCCTTCAAATATTCCAAATTCACCTTTTAGATAATAGACTTCTCCCTCTTCGCCCCATTCTGTCCAAACATCTATAATCTCGCCAATCACCTCATCTTTATTGTGTTCATTAAGAACCTTTCGTTTTTCAGGGTTAGACTTTATTTGATCTTTCAGATTGTCTAATTCTTCTGGTGGGATTTGGTCTCCTGCGCGATCTACCTGAGATGATGAAAACGTCCCTTCTATTATCTCGCAAAAACCATCATCGCTTCCTCTCTCCATATCTCAGATTATGTTTTTGAGTGATATTTATCTTTAGGGTTGAAATAGGCGTGATCCCCTGGGGTTGCACGCTGACAAAATCAGTTTTCCGAATATACACACGAATGCTGACTGCTCGTGTGTATAACCGAGATCCACCGTAGAGACTTCCATAGTATTGCCGTGTTCTATCTTTCTCAAAGGCTATAACTCAAAATCATTGCTCGACAGCCCGAGATCTAAAGATCGTGTTCACAATAGAGTAACCGCGTCCTGAGTAGGGAACTCAAACAGAGGTCGTTACTCGGTGTCTTCGACTGGCTCAAGTTCGCTCGCATCGAGTTCTTCGTCGAGGAAGGCGCGCCCGCTCTCGTTGAGTCGATAAAGCCCCTGTGCAATTCGATCGACTAACCCGTATTCGTTGAGCTTAGAAAGACGGACGCTGGCATGGCTACGAGAACAGACACCGAAGTTGTCCACAGCCTGCGGGGTGAGATTTCCTTCGTCACGCATCGTCTCCATGATGCGCTCATCGACTGGACGCATCCAGTCTGCGCGTTGTCGGACCACATCTACAGTGGTTCGATTAGTAGTCATAGGTCTACCGATACGTCCGATAACGGTTCTCTACCGTTTTAATCTGTGACCTATACGTTAGAAATTGATTTCGAATCGTTAGGAAGCTATTTATGAAATGGGATTCTATGCCCAGTCGACCCGCCCTTTCGGATCAAAAGGTCCGACGTGTCCCTAGCACGCCGGGGTCGGGTCATCCTCTGCACGAGGCTCCGACCATGCGAACCGAACGCTCGAGGGGCAATGAATATTGCTCCACAGACGACGGTATCGTCGGCCAGTCGACTGGCCGCGAGAACACCCCCGCTTCCACCGGTCCCGCCGACCGCACCGCGATCGGCGTCGATCTCGGGGAGCACAACCTCTACACCGCGTGTCCGTCGCCCATGCCGGACTGGAAGGGTGCCTACGCGATCCCCGGCGACGACCTCTGCAATCGCCTCGACGCGCTTCGCGACCGCGTCGCTGCATTGCTCGCCGGCGACGCCGATCGAGAGACGATCGTCGCACACGTCCGACACCGTCGGGCGGCCCTGCTCGCGGCCCTCGACGACGCGGCGCGGGAGATCTGCGACTACGCGAGCGCGTACGACCACGCCGTGCTGGTCACCGAGGACAGCCACTACGAGCCGGACCTGTGGGCGTGGCTGACCGATCCGAACGCCCACCGCGGCACGGCGTGGCTGCTCCCGACGGCCCATCTGCGCCTGCGCGCGGTCGCCGCCGAGTACGGCATCGAGGTCGCGACGGTGCCCGTCGCCTACTCCTCCCAGGAGTGTCACGGCTGCGGGACCATCGGCGACCGACGGCTCCACCAGACGTTCCGCTGTACCAACCCGGACTGTCGCGTCGAAACGGTCTACGCCGATTACAACGCCGCGAAGGTCCTCGCACAGCGGTACTACCCCAACCAGCGATGTGCGTACCGCCCCCCGCGCTCGCTCGCGACGGACGAACGGCCGGCGCTCGTCGCCCCCCGTTCGGACTCCGTGGACCGCTGACCGCATCGGCTTGCCAACCACTCGATCTCACCCACAGCCGCCACCGACATGAGCACGAACGCCGACCACTCCGAACCGACCGCATCGACCGTCCAGACGCTCGCAACCGAACTCGAGTCGCTTCGCGAACGGGTTGACGCGCTCGAAGCCAGCCTCGCGCGGAAGACCGACCACCTCGACCGCCTCGAGTCCGCACTCGAACGGGAGCGGGCGGCAAACGAGCGTCTCGACGCCCGGGTCGAAGAACTCGAGCGAACGCGACCGCCGCTCGAAGCGCGGCTCGACGCCCACGAAAGGAAACTGAACGCGAACAAGAACCGCATCAGCGAACTCCAGGCCCGCGAACTCGAGAAGGGGGCCCACCTGCTCGCGGCGAACGTCGACGAGAGCGAACTCGACGTCGCCGGCGGTCGCCTCGAACGGGTCAGCAAAGACGACGGCGGGCAGTACTTCCGACTGCCCGACAGCGACGACCCGCTCGATCGCGGCGGCGATGTCGCGTTAGCACACGGCGACCTCCTGCCGATTCAGCAACTCGCGACGATGGACGACGACGGCCTCCGTGCAACCACGTCCTCGCTCCCCTCGCGGCTCGCTGCGAAACTCTGGAAGGCTCGCACCGATCCGGCCGTCGGAGACAACCCGTGGAAGAACGGGTGCAAACCCGTCCGGGAGTACGTTACGGCGAGCGATATGAAACACTGGATTCGCCGTCAGGAGACGGGGATCAGCGACGGCTACGCGAAGAAACTCGTCTCGAGGACGATCGACGCGTTGCTCGAACTCTCGAAGAACCGACTGGCGATCGAACGGCACCGGCAGCGCAAGAACGGCCTCGAGTACACCGAGCGCCGCGTCCTGCTGATGGCGGATGCGGACGTTCCCGGTGACCGACCGAGTGCAACTGAGCGGGACAGTCCGGAGACAGGTGACGTCGACGGCTGACGCTGTCCCCGGGTCGCCCACCCCGCCCTGAGAGGGGAGTCACTCTCCACGACTACCGGATTACCCCCCACGATTGCGGTCGTGAACGCGTCCGCGTACTCGTTCGTCCGTCCCTCGATCGGTCGTCGACGGTCGATGCCCACCGACTGCTCGAGCCGGGTCACCGAAGACGTCAGCTGTCTCCGGAACGAGTGGTGGGCCACCCGTGATCGCGGTCCCGGATCGATTCGGCAGTAGTCCGGCGACGTGGAATTCGGCCCCACATCTCGGCCTCGGGACCGAGCGCCTCGAGCGTGCGGAGTAGTCTCCGTGAGCGCTGGCCAGAGCGACCCACACGGTCTCGCGATCGAAGCTGTTCGTCCAGCCGTTCCTCGAGCATCGAGGCGAAGCGAGCCGCTGTCTCATCCTCGTCGAGACGCCGCGCGGAAAGTAGTATTGCTCAATAGACGGGCGCTGATCGAACCGAAGGACGGAGGTCGTGTGTGGCAAACGAGGGCGAGCCGAGACGATTCCTTAGCTCTGAGCGGGGATTTCGGTGTCGGCCTCGGCGTGTTCGTACTTGTCTTCGAACTCCTGGATGAGTTGTCCCATCTTCGCGTACCAGTCGTTTAGCATCCGCTGCATGTCGTTCGCGATCTGGGTCGGGTCCGTCGGGTAGTAGACGTGGTAGTAGCCGCCCTGATCGTAGTTGATCTGCTCTTTCTGGATGAACCCGCTCTGGAGCAGTCGCTGAATCGATCGGTACGCGGTCGAACGCTCGCGGTCGACCCGCTCGGCGACTTCGTCGATCGTCAGTGCGTCCTCGCTTTCGACCAGTACACGGAAACACTCCTTGTCGAGTTGCTTGAGCCCGTGGATACACTCTAGAAGCCCCTCGCATTCCATGTCCTGTTGCAGTTGTTCCGCCATCGAGTTGGCCATGTTACTGTCTCGAGGTAGGAACCGCGGCGGTATAAGGGTTGTGTGAATATTGTACAATGTCGGTGAGCCGAGGCCGGAACGGAGCGAGCGGCGTCGCCGGTGTCAGTCGGCGGCCGTTGCGGACGCGTTCGACCGCGCTCGCATCGTCGTGATCGTGTTGTAGATCACGGCCCCGCTGACCATGAACGCTGAGAGCATGATCAGGACGAACCCGATCGTGTCGAGGACGGGCATGCCGAGATAGCCGGCCGACTGCTGGAAGGCGACGGCGACCGAGCCACCCAGGAGCATCAGCCCGAAGTAGATCTTGATGTCGTCCTCGTTGACGACGCTGGTCGCTGCCGAGCCGATACGGGCACCGAGTGCGCTCCCGGCCAGCAGCGGGACGACGATCGAGAGATCGACGCCGCCGTTGAGTCCGTAGGTGTACGCACCGAACCCCCCCGAGATGACGATCTCGAACAGGTCGGTCCCGACCGCGATCGGCACCGGGACGCCGATCAGGTAGAACAGGGCGGGCATGCGGATGAAGCCACCGCCGACGCCGAGAAAGCCCGAGAGGAGTCCCGTGGCGAACGCGACGCCGAGGATCATCCACAGTGATACTTCGAGTCCGCCCGAGAGGGCCATCATCGGCGGGACGTTGTAGGACTGAATCCGCTTTGCGATGTCCGGAATATCGTCCGGGTCGATGTCCCGGTTCGCGGCCTCGTGGTGGCCGCCGCCGCTGTCGCCGGCTCCGTCGGACCGCAACGCGTTGTAGCTGACGAACACCCCGATACCGCCCAGCAGGAAGACGTACGTGACACCGATGACGCCGCCTGCGAGTCCGAGTTCTTCGAGGGAGTACACGAGGTGACTACCGACTTCGATACCCGCGGTCGTTCCGACGACCATCAGGCCGCCGAGTTTGTAGTCGACCTGCCCGAGGTCGCGGTGTTTCAGCGTCGCGATCACGGCCGTCCCGAAGACGAAGGCCATCCCGCTCCCGACGGCGACGCGGGTGGGGTACCCCATCACGAGTAACGCGGGCGTGACGAGGAACGACCCACCCATGCCGAAGAAGCCGAACAACACCCCGACCATGAAGCCGAAACTCACGAACAACGCGAGCATCGTCAGCGCGATTCCGAAGAGGGCCATCTATGTGTGCGTGATCCGTTCGACGAGTGGTTTCGCGACCTGTTCTACGGTGCCGTACCCCACGTAGAGGGCGACCGCCTCGAGGAGGACGGTGCCGACGAGTGCGCCTGCCTGTACCGCCGGTGAATACGCTGCGAGGTCGATCATCGGGCTCGACCTCCGCCGTGCAGTTGTGTTCGAGTCATGGATTTCTGCTCAGTATCGTCTATTCGGAGAATGGCTATAACGCTTTTGGGAATGTTGAACAATATTACTGCCATCCATCTCACGGCTATCCAACGGGAATATTCGGATACGTTATACCGATACTGAGGAGGCCCGGCTATCGTGCGCTGCCGCTGGCGCGCGGTTGGAACGAATAGACGACGCTCTTGTTACGAGATAACAGGAACGGTATGACTACCGCACCGACCGTCGTCCTCGTTGAACGGCTCACCCGCAACCGATGGTTCGGCAATGGTCTTGACTTACCCAAACAACATTATACTGTCGCGTCCTCCGACCGGTATGAAAGCGATCTGTGCGACCGATCTCTCCGCCGCCAGCGAGGCGACGATCGAGAACGAGACGTGTCTCGAGTGTCTCGATCGAATCGGCGTCGAGGAGATCCACCTCGTGACCGTGATCCCGTCGAACGTACACGCCGGGATGCCCGGCATCGACTTCGAGGACCGTCGCAAGCAGGCGCTCACTCGCTACCGACGCGTTATCGAAAACGCCGGCTTCGACGCCAAAGCACACGTCGTCCGCGGCACGCCCCATCGACGAATCAACGGTATCGCCGACGCGATCGGTGCCAGCCTCACGGTCATCGGCTCGCGCGGGAAGAGTCCGCTCGAGAACCGCGTCATCGGATCGACCGCGCGCAATCTCGCGCGGACGACGGTCGTGCCGCTCCTCGTCAATCGGATCGAGCGCGGGGCCGACGAGCCGGACGTTCTCCGCGAGCACCTGTTCCGGCGGATGCTGTACGCAACGGATTTCTCCGAGAACGCCGAGCGGGCGTTCGAGACGTTCTCGTACTTGCGCCACGCGACACGGGAGGTGACGCTGGTCCACGTCGAGACGCCGAAGGACCCGTCGCTCCCGGAGGACGCCAACCCCGAAGCGCGGCTGTCGGAGCTGGCGACCGAACTCGAAAACTGGGGGATAGAGACGCGAACCGCGGTCCGGCACGGTGATCCCGCCGACGAGATCCTCGCTGCCGAGGACGAGTACGAGCCGACGACGATCCTCGTCGGATCGCGCGGTCACAGCCGGCTCCGCCGGCTGTTGCTCGGGAGCGTCTCCGAAGACATCGTCGCGCGGGCAAACGGGAACGTCATGCTCGTTCCGCCGTCGCGAACCGCGTGAACGCCCGGGCGCGCATTTACCGCTGAACGGTTCCCAGCCCCGGAATCACCACCTCGATTCCGAACGGACCCGGCGATCGCCGTCTCGACTCCGTGCCACGTCGGTCCCGAACTCCGCCGGACCGTATGCGGCCAGGAGTCGGACATAGCCGCTGGAGACCGCTTTCGAGTGGTGGACCAGAGGCGCTTTTTCTTCCACGTTCGAACTGCACCTGTGTACTGGCCATCCCGAGAGGTCGTCCTGATCACCGTGATGCTCACCGCCGCACTCGGCACCGGCGGCCTGTTCGTCGGCGACGCCGATCCGGCGCCGCCGGATCCGGTCCCGTTCGACGAAACCGTCTCCGTCGGACTCACGCTCGAGGCGGAACAGAGCCTCGACGAGAACGTCACTCTGCCCCGGACACAGGTGTTTTATTCGCAGTACCAGTACGTCGTCGGCTACTACGGCGTCGAGACGTTCGTCGACGCCAAACGCCAGGCGGGACACGATCAGCGGTTCGGCTATCCGCTCGCAGTGTACGTCACCGACTACGGCGACGCAACGGTCGAGCTACAGGACGACGGGTATCCGGTCACCGACCGACCGCTGTCGTGGATCGATGCGACGGACGCCTGGTTCGTCGTCGGCAGCGACGCGCGGACGCCGTCGGGCGAGACCGTCGTTCCGTTCGCCGACCGAGCGGACGCCGCGGCGTTCACTGAAGCCCACGGCGGCGAGGTGTACACCTGGGAGCAAACCCTTGAGGAGTCGTTCGACACCGACGACGCGACGGTCGTCCGCGACCGCGTCGACGAGCAGGACCGCCGCGTCGACGCGGTCGTGAAGTCGACAGTCGCGCAGGCCGACCGACCGGTATCGATCGTTGTCGGGGAGGACGTCGACACCGTCCAAGAGGGCATCGACGAAGCGCCCGCGAACACCACGGTCCTCGTCCCCGACGGCACGTACGAAGAGACGGTCCGGATCGATCGCCCGATCACGCTCGCCGGGGAGGACGGGGCGACGATCCACGGCGACGGGAACGGGTCGGTCGTGACGGTGACCGAACCCCGAGTCGGGATCCGGAACCTCGAGATCACCGGCGTCGGGCCGATGGCCTCCGGAGCCGAGGAGGTCCCCGGAGAGTCGATCGACGATGACGCCTGGGACGAGAAGTTCCTGACCTACTACACCGGCGCAGACGCCGCCATCTCCGCCCACGTCGCCGCCGAGCTGTCGATCGAAAACGTGACCATCGAGACGCCCTCGAACGGGATTATACTCCGCGAAAGCCCCGATACTGTCGTTCGCAACGCGACCGTTCGGGGCAACGAGCGCTGGGAGGACGGCTTCGCCGGTATCATGGCGTTCCAGTCGCCGGGCGTGATCGAGGAGACGACGATCGTCGACGGGCGGGACGCGATTTACGCGTACCGATCGGAAGGGATCGTGGTTCGGGAGAACGAGATCGAGGGAAGCCTGTTGGGGGTCCACCTGATGCACACCAACGGCGCACTGCTCGCCGACAACCGCCTGACCGACGTCATCGATACGGGGATTTACGTCATGACCGGGCCGGAGCGGAACGCGATCGTCGGCAACGAGGTCAGGGGCTCGGTGACCGGGTCCTACGTCGGCGGCACCGACACGTACGTCGCCGAGAACGTCTTCGAAGCCAACGATGTCGGGCTGGAGCTGGCGGCGGCCGCGTCGATCTACGAGCGAAACGTCTTCGCGGGGAACCAACTGGGCGTCAACGATCGGGTGATACTCCCGACGAACCGTGTCGTCGAGAACGACTTCGTCGCCAACGACGACCACGCCACTGCCGGTTCCGGACCGCTACGCATCTGGTCCCACGACGGACGCGGTAACTACTGGCAGGGCGGGACCAGCATCGCGGACGGCGATCCGCCGTCCCGATCGTACTCGCCGACCGACCCCGTCGACCGACGGCTGCACCGTACTGACGGCGCGGCGACGCTCGCCCGGGCACCAGCGCTCGACGCGCTCTCCGAGTTCGAGGAGTCGGTGTCCGGAATGCGAACCGGCAGCATCACCGACGTGGCTCCCGCGTGCGAGCCGAACAATCCGGAACTGCTCGAACGGACCGATCAGGCCGATCGCGCCTGGACCTGCGACGGAACACTCACTACCAACCCATGACTGCAGAGACACCCCTACTCGAGGCATCGAACGTCGACTTCGCGTACGGAGACGTGACCATCCTGCGGGACGTTTCCGTTCCGATTCGATCGGCGGCTGTGACGGCGTTGATCGGCCCGAACGGGACCGGAAAGACGACGCTGCTCCGAACGCTCGCCGGGCTTCAGGAACCCACCGGGGGCACGATCGCGTATCACGGGCCGGCGGCCGTACGCGAGATCGGCTACCTCCCCCAGCGGCCCGAGTTTCGGCCCGGGTTCACCGTCCTCGAAACGCTCGAGTTCTACGCGTCGCTCGTCGGCGGCGAGCGCGACGAAGCGATGACGCAACTCGAGCGCATCGGACTCGCGGATGCCGCGGACCGTCCGGTCGAGGCGCTCTCCGGCGGCATGACGCGACTCGTCGGGATCGCACAGGCGACGATCGGCGACCCGCCGCTGATCGTCCTCGACGAACCCGCGTCCGGACTCGATCCGGGAATGAGCAAGCACGTGTTCGCGGTCGCCGACGAACTCGCCGCCACCGGGACCGCGGTGGTGTTGAGCTCGCACGATCTCGAACTCGTCGAGCGAACGGCCGACGAGGTGGTCGTCCTCGACGGCGGCACCGTCGTCGAGCACGGAAACCCCGCGGCGCTGTGCGACCGGCTCGAGGCGGGCTCGCTGGAGACCGTCTACGAGGAGTCGATCGTCGGCGACCTCCACAGCGTTCGAGTTCAGGGTGAGACCGCGTGACCAGCACGTCGAACCCGGTGAGCGAAGACGTCGCGTCGACGGACGTCGAGGGCGATGTACCAGCGACGAAATCGACCGCGGCGACCGATCCACCGGATTCCGTCGGCCGAATCGAACGCGTCGTCGGCCGCGAACTCAGGACCGTCTCCCGAACCCGGACCTTCGTCGTCCTCGGGGCGGCGCTCGCCGCCGTCCTGGTCGGAACCGCGTGGGTCGGCGGCGGCGTCAGGGCCGGTTTCGTGCCGACCGTCGTCGACCTCCTGACGCCGCTCGAGCTCCTCGTGCCGATCGTGGCCGTCGCGTTCGGCTACCGGGCGATCCTCGGCGATCGGCGTCGGGGCGAACTCGACGTCCTCGATACGTATCCGATCGACCCTCGCGAACTCGTCCTCGGCGTCTACGTGGGCAGGGCCGTCGGCCTTCTCGTGACGATCGTCGTCCCGCTGGTGCTCGTCGGCGGAGCGGTCTTCGTCGGCCGCGAAGAGCCGTTCGGCCGGTACGCCTCACACGCCGCTACCGACTCCCCCGTCCTGTTCGCGCGGTTCGTCGTGCTGACGGCCCTGTTCGCGCTGTCGATCCTCGCCGTCGCGCTCGCCATCTCGGCGCTCGTGAGCGGGACGCGAAGCGCCCTCGCGCTGTCTGTCGTCGCGCTGGTCGTCCTGCTGGTCGGACTCGATCTCGCGCTCGTCTACGGGTTCGCCAACGGCTATCTCGGCGATTCATCGCTCATCCACGCGCTCGCGGTGAGCCCTCTCAGCGCGTATCGCGGGCTCGTCTTCGAGAGCGCCGTCGTCACGGCGCCGGGGACCGGGCCGCGAACGGCATCGCCAGTGGCCAGCCTGCTGGGGCTTGCGATCTGGACCGGCGTCTCGCTCGCCGTCGCGACCTGGGCGATAAAACGGTAGTTTTCGTTCGCGAATTCGATTCCGTCGAGCCGCTCGCGATCACATCAGCGACATCAGTAGTTCCTGCGTCACGTCCTCGTGCTCGTAGCGATCGCCGCCGTGCTCGTCCTGAAACGCGGTCGCGTCGTCGGAATCGGAAAACCCGATCATCGATGCGCCCATCGCGCCCTCGACCTCGCTGTCGACGACGTACGTGAGGTCGGCTGCCGGCGCGAAGTGCTCCGCTTCGACGTGGCTGCTGATCTCGGACGCGTCGTCGCCGGTGTCGATCTCGTAGTCGACGCTCGAGTAGTCGGTCACGTACGTCGCGATCGGTTCGGAGTCGTCCTCGTGGTCGAACGTGAACGCGTACGTACAGCGGCTACTGCAGAACTGTGCCGGACGGTCGTCCCCGAGCAGCTCCTCGGCGTCGTCGTAGAACGACTCCCCGACCGGGCCGGGATAGTCGACGATCGCCATCGTACAGTTGTCGCAGCTTGTCCCGGCCTCGATCGTGATCGGGTCGGGGGCTTCCGCGTCCGCGTTTTCGTCCCCGCCGAGGCACCCGCCCAGTGCGGTCAATCCGGTAAGAGTCGACCCGACGAGAACCGTTCGCCGGGACACGCTTCGATCGGCACCGTTGTTGGAAGGGAACTCATCCATATGCACAATTGGGAGCAGGCCGATAAGGCTAATCTGGTCCAATCGCCGAAATAGCGGCTGCTGGGCGAATATCGTGATTCGTCCGCACCGACGCGACGCCTGCCGTCGGCGACCCGGCCGACACTCGCCGTCGGATGGCGTCGACGGCTCACGCGCGGGTGAACGAAAGGGGAAATCGTACTCACTGCTCGTACGAGGCGTGGCCGTGTTCCTCGGCGAACCAGTGAGCGATCGTGCTCTCCGCGCGGTGCAAGACGTCGCTACAGGTGGACTTGGTCACGCCGAGTGACGATGCGACGTCCGTCAGCGTCGCTTCACGAGGGACGTCGTAGTACCCTGCTTCGAGAGCGGCCAGGAAGACCTCGAGTTGCCGATCCGTCACGGGATTCTCCGCGTGCCTCGCGTCGACGGCGTGGACGTACTCGATGCGGTATTCGATCCCGTGTTCATCGAACGTGTCGCCGAGCGTCGATAACCGGTCCGCGCTCGTCGTCAGTTCCCAGGTCACCACGCCGTCTTCGACCGTGAACGGCGTCTCAATCGGAACGCCGGCCTGCTGTATGGGCGCGAGCAGCGACGCGTTCGCCGTCTCGACCTGCAGGAGCGCCGTCTCGTCGTGTTTCCAGAGCAACTCGAGGTCCCGAATATCGCGCCGGTCGTCGATCGCGGCGAGTATCGGGACCGGATTCGGTGCCGCCAGTTCGATGACGCCGATCGCGATGTCCGATCCCGGCAACACCGAACTGACTCGAAACGTGGTGTCGGGATAGGCAGTCGCGATCTCGTGAATCCAGAGCGCTTCGGGGAGGTGAACGGTGAGTTTCGCCCGTGGCATCGGTATCGATGTTGGCGATCGAACACCGTAGCAGGGAGTTCGAACATGTTCGAATCCTCCCCCAATGTTCGCGATAACCGATACACAGCGGCCGAGCGAACGAACGTGTATGGCCGATCCGAATCCACGTGACTCACGTCCGACGGACGCCGAACGGCGATCCGCTCCGACCGACACCGAACGGCAGTCCGCTCGCCGATCGGCGGCCGATCCGCCGCTCTCGATGACGCCGTTTCACGTCGCCGGCATCGGCTTCCTGTTCGTCGGCTTCGCGCTCGCCTGCTATCAGGGCCTCCAGGGGTTCGGACTCGTCCCACAGGTGTCGTGGATCACGTGGACGCACATCCACTTCGTCACGATCGGTGCGTTCACGCAGTTGCTCTTTGGCACACTGCCACAGCTGACGGCGCGGATCCTCGAGCGACCGGGACCGTCGACGCGGGCTTTCGGAACCGTTTTCCTCGGACTGAACGGCGCTTTGCTGCTCGCCTGGTGCGGGCGCGCCGCCGGCGAGCCGCTCTTGTTCGATGTCGGTCTCGGGACGATCTGGCTGCTCACGGGCTGGCTGTTCGCCGTCGTTCTCGTGATGGCGGTCAGAAGCGAGGACGGGCGAGCGCGCGACCCGACCGTCGGCTTCTCCCTCCTCTCGCCGTTCGTCTACCTGATCGGGCTCACGCTCGCCTTCGGCCTGTACAGCCACGGCTGGGACGTCCCCGGCGGCTGGTACGGACTCCGGGAAGCACACGTCCACGCCAACGCGTGGGGATTTCTGGGCCTCGCGGCGATCGGCACGCTGTACGATCTCTTTCCGCGACTCGTGGACGCGACGCTGTACAGCGACCGCCTGAAACGCTACTCGTTTCCGCTGTTCGCGGCCGGTATCGTCCCGCTCGTCGTCGGGCCGGTCCTCGGCATGGGGAAGACGGTGACCGCGATCGGACTGGTCCTGTACGCCGCCGGCTACGTCCTGTACGTCTACACGCTCGCCCGGACCTATCGGGCCGGCACGTCGAACGGGACGGCGCTCTCGGTTCTCGTCGCCCAGCTGTGGCTTCTCGGCCCGGCGAGCTTCGCGCCGTTCATCCTGTTTGGCGTCCCGCTTGGCATCCCCGACCCGTGGATCGAGACCGGCGCGCTGCACTTCTTCTTCCTCGGCTGGGCGCTGCCGGTCGCGCTCGCCGGTTCGTTGCTCGTCGCCCGCTCGCTCGAGTGGGCTCCCGGAGCCGACGGCGGTGACGCAGGCGAGGATCGGGTCGCCGGGCTCGTTCCCACGACGGATCTCCCGTCGGCTCTCGGCCCGCGGTCGGTCCTCGCCTGGAACCTCGCGGTGCTGGCCGTCGGGATCGGCTTCTTCTATCAGGACCAGTCGTGGTCGGTGCTACTGCACGGTCCGGGATACGCCGTTGTGCTCTCGATCTGGGGGTCCTATCTGGTCACAATCGTCGACCGCGGGTGGTCGGCACGTGTGTCAAAGAGTGGTTCGTAGCCGCCAGTCGGTGTCGGCTCGAGCGACGTGGATTCCCTGCGAGTCGGGTCCGCTCCGTCGAACCCGATGTTCGGGAGTGGCTGTCGACGGAACTGACGCGGACGGACGATCGATTCCCGGCGATCGGTATCCCCCACACCGTTCAAGACTCCGGCGATCGAAGGACGACGTATGGCAACTGATGAGTCACTGATTCGGACACTGGTAGTCGTTATCGCCGTGATCCTCCTGCTGCCGGTTCTCGTGATGGCGCTCGCGATGCCTATGATGGGCGTCTGGAGCGGCGGTCACATGTGGAGGGGAGGGATGTGGAGCGCCACCGGAGCCACGTGGATGTGGCTGCTCATGGCGGTCGTGCCGTTACTGGTGTTTCTCGGCCTCGGATACCTCCTGTACCGCGCCGTTCGTGGAGCCGGCGGCCGCCGGACCGACCCCGCCCTCGAGGAACTGCGAAGCGCTTACGCTCGTGGCGACCTCACCGACGAGGAGTTCGAGCAACGGCGTGAACGCCTGCGAGGTGAGGAGAAACGGTAGGCGTGGCTCCACCGCCCGCGAGCACCGTCTTCTCCACTCACTCGATCGCGCTCCCGCTCTGCGAGGCTCGGAGCCATGCTTTGACGAGTTCGTTTACGTTGTGAAAGACGATGCCGACGGTGAGCAGGGTCGTTGCCAGATAGATCACGAACCCGGGCGGGCCGCCGACCGTCGCACCGAGGAGGCCGCCGGTGATGCCGACGATCGTGAGTTCCAGCCACGTCATCAGGATTCGGGAACCCAGCCGCGGCGGCGACGGCTCGATCCACGACCCGTTCGGCGGTCGATCGACGCGATCGTCGTCGGAGCCCATTAGTACGACTCACCTGCCCTGACCGGACCGCTGAACGCGGAGTAGAGGACCACGAAGTAGACGAAAATGAGCGGAAGCAGGATCGCCGCCCCGATCGACATCAGGTTAAGCGGCAGCGTCGAGACGATGGCCGTCTCGACCGTCAACCCGCCGGCGCGGTCGATGACCGGATACATCAGACCGGCGACGATGCCGACCAGCGCGAAGACGAGGCCTGCGGTGGCACCGAACGCCACGTAGTAGCGGTCGGCCTGCGTCGCCGCCGCGTACACTCCCGCGAGCACGAGCGTGGCGAGGACGAGCGCGGCGACCGGCGCGGAGAACAGGGCCGATCGCATGGCGGGAACCGCTCCGTAGACGTATCCCAGCGTCACCACGACCAGGACGAGGTACGCCACGAGCGCGCGGTAGCCGTCCGTTTGAAGGCTCTCACGCAGGTCGCCGCGCGTCTTCAGTCGAAGGAAGGCTACGCCGTCGACGACGGTTAGCGCGACGACGGCCGATCCGACGACGACTCCCGGAAGCGTGACGATCGTCGTCGCGCCGAGCAGCCAGTTCGCCGTGAACATTCCGAGGAAGAACGGTGCGGTGAGGCTGCCGATGACGAACGCCCGTCCCCACCACCGTTGCCACGCCTCGTCGTGGCGCTGTTCGTACATCTCGGGGGCGAGCCCACGAAGAATGAGCGCACCAAGGATCGCGAACAGCAGCAGGTAGTGGCGACTGAACAGGTTGGCGTAGACCGCCGGGAACGCCGCGAACATGGCGCCGCCGAAGACGACGAGCCATACCTCGTTGCCGTCCCAGAACGGCCCGATGGCGGACAGTAACTGCTCGCGTTCGTCGGCGTCCTCGCGGGTCACGAACAGTGCGCCGACCCCGAAGTCGAAGCCATCGAGGAACAGGAACGTCGCGAAGATGCAGAACAACAGCCCGAACCAGAGGTCCGCGAGCGGGAGCCCGAACAGGGGGTCGGTCGCGAGCGAGACCGGGTCAGTCATCGGCCTGCACCTCCGACGCGGGCGTCCCCGCCCCGTCCAGTTCGGGACCCTCCACCTTCGGCGGGCCGGCACGAATGAGCCGGACGACGACGTACGTATAGAGCGCGAGCAGTCCGAGGTAGACGACGACGAACCCGGCGAGCGTCGTCGTCGCTTCGACAGCCGTGAGTCCCGTCGAGACGCCCTCGCTCGTTCGCAAGACGTCCTGGATGAGCCACGGCTGACGACCGACCTCGGTGACGACCCAGCCGAGTTCGACCGCGAAAATCCCCAGCGGCGTCGAGATCATCAGGGCCTTGTGGAGGAGGTCGTCCGCGAGGAGTTCGCCCCGCCACCAGCGGTAGCCGCCCCAGACGGCGAGCAGGATGAACCAGAAGCCGAGCGCGACCATGAGCCGAAACGCCCAGAAGACGATCGCGACCGGCGGTTGGGGCCCGCCGAACTCCTCGAGTCCCTGAATGGTCGCCTGTGGATCGCCGCCGCTGGCGAGCCACGACGCCCCGCCGGGGATGCCGATGCCGAAAATGTCCTTGGCCCGCGGATCGAGGAGTTCCTGGATGCTCGTCGGGAACGCGACGATGTACTCGGGGACGTAGGAGTCGGTCTCCCAGACCGCTTCCATCGCGGCGAACTTCTGTGGCTGCGTTTCGACGACGTGTCTCGCATACAGATCGCCGTGGAGCACCTGCAACGGCGCGGTGATGAGCAGCGCGAGGAGGCCGAACTTGAGCGTCGTCTCCCAGAAGCCGATGTGCTCGACCGGATACCCCCACACGTAGTGTCTGAAAACGAAGTAGGCTCCGAGCCCGGCCATGAACAGCGCGACTGACTCGACGGCGGCGTTTTGCATGTGGACGAACATCCAGGGGAACCGCGGGTTGGCGTAGGCGGCGACCGGATCGACCAACTGCACGATCGTCCGCCCGTTTTCCGTGGCCAGTTCGTAGCCCCGCGGGGTCTGCATCCACGAGTTGGCGATCAGAATCCAGAGCGCCGAGAGCCACGTTCCGAGCCCGACGGCGATCGCCGAACACATGTACAACACGTTTCCGACGCGTTCGCGACCGAACACGAAAATCCCGAGAAACGTCGCCTCCAGCATGAACGCCATCATCCCCTCGAGCGCGAGCGGGCCGCCGAACAGTTCGCCGGCGGTCATGGAAAACGCCGCGAAATTGGTACCGAACTCGAACTCGAGGACGATCCCGGTCACGGTGCCGACGACGAAGCTGACCGCAAAGATTTGCGTCCAGAACCGTCGCAACTGCTCGTAAATCGGTTTTCCGGTGCGGATGTCTTTCCACGTGAAGTAGACGAGAAAGGGTGCAAGCCCCATGCTCATCACGGGAAAGACGATATGGACGATGGTGGTCAGTGCGAACTGTACCCTGCTTGCGAAGACCGGGTCGATCATGATCTGTGTTGGGGAACGCGGGAACTGCGATTCATCAACCGGTGCTTTTCGATCCGAATGATTCGCCCTATTCGTATCCGAGAGGCCGAAATGCGGTAGTATTTGTGGTCGGAACGTCGAAAACGACGGTCGTCTCGAGTTGGCAAGACCGCGGCTCGAACCCGCCCGGATCGGGCTGGTGTCGCGTTTCCGCTACGGGCCGACGAGAGACATCGAGCCGTAGCCCAGTCCGAACGCGAGCACGAGCGAGCCGATCCAGGCGGCGACGGTAAGCCCCAGTTTGCGGGGGCTGACGCCGGCCCCGCCGGCGACCGCGAGTCCGCTGCCGACGATGGCGCTCACGACGATCTCGTTGAACGAGACCGGCACCCCGAGCAGGACCGCGGTCTGGGCGATGAGAAACGAGGGGACGAGCGTCGCGATCGACCGGCGCGGGCCCAGCGACGCGTACTCCTGTGAGATCGACTTGATCATCCGCGGTGCGCTCGTCCAGGACCCGACGAGAATCCCGACACCCCCGCCGAGCAACACCGCGATCGGCGACACCATCGGCACCGTCGCGAGCAGCGGAAACAGCGGGCCGACGGCCAGTCCGACCTGGCTCGCGCCCGCCGAGAACGCCACGAACGCGCCGAGTGCGAGCAGGAACCGGCGCAGGCCGCCGGCCTGATCGCGGCCGATATCCCAGCGGACGGCGGCCGCGACGACGACGCCGATGCCGAGCGAAATCGCGGCCGTTACGGCAGTCCCGTCCGCCGAGACCGCAGCGGCTCCGGCGGCGGCGAGCGTTCCACCGACCGACGAGAGGAAGGCGAACTCGAGGTTCGCGACGACGGTGCCGACGATCCCGGCGAGGAGCGGCACGCTGACGGCCTCGGGCACGTCCGGCCGCGGGAGGACGCTGGCGATCCCGTATGCGATACCGCCGCCGACGAACGGCGTGAGCACCCACACCGAGCCGATTTCGGCGTACTTCCCCCAGGCCGGATCGCCGCCGAGCGCGACGCCGACGCCGATGACCGAGCCGGTCACGGTAAACGCGGTCGCGATCGGATAGCCGGTGGCGATGCCGATCGCCATCAGCCCGGCACCGATCAGCAGGACGACGATGACGCCACCGACCGGGAGCGTGATCCCCTCGACGAGACCGGTGCCGACGGCTTCCGAGACGCGTCCGCCCTGCGTTACCGCTCCAGCGAAGCCGAGGATGCCGACGAGAAACGCCGCGCGCATCGTCGGTATCGCGTTTGCGCCGACGGCCGGCGCGAAGGGCGTTGCGCCGCTCGAGCCGGCACCGATCACCCAGGCCATGAACAGGCTCGCGACGGCCGCAGTAGCGAACAGCAGTATCGTTGTGAATTCCATTCGTATCTATCAGCCGTGTTTCGGTTCTCGAGACTCGAGGGGCGTCAGTCGGCATCCGATGGGGCGACTTCGGTCGTGGCGTGCGTGCTCCGCCAGACACCCTGTAGGTAGGCACCGACGAACATGCCGGCGAGGGCCCACAGGATGGTGACGTTCCCGACGCCGAGGCTGGCGTAGGCCGCGCCGGGACAGATCCCCGAGAGGCCCCAGCCGACGCCGAAGATCGCGCCGCCGATCAGGACGTTCCGATCGAACGGCTTCAGCCGGCGTTCGTACCGGTCGCCGGTCAGCGGCGCGCTATCCCGGAGACGGGGCATCACGGCGAAGGCGATCCCGGAGACGATCGCCGCGCCGAACATGACGAACAGCAGTCCAACGTCCTCGAACTGTAGGAAGTGCAGTACGACTTCCGGGCGCGCCATCTGGCTGAACCCGAGACCGAACCCGAAGATCAGGCCGCCGACGAGGATCAGCGGCATGAACAGGGGATGGCGATCCGCCATTACGGACTCACCCCCAGTGCCGCGACGATCTGTGCAGTCGCGATCGCGACTGTCAGGAACGTCAGCACGCCGACGATCGAGGTTTTCGACGCCGAGCCGACGCCGCAGACGCCGTGGCCGGACGTACACCCTTTGCCGATTCGGGTGCCGATCCCGACCAGGATGCCGCCCAGGAACAGCCGCCACGGTTGGACGGCCGTCGACCAGAGCGTCACGCCGCCGACCTCGTACAGTTCGCCGGTCGTTCCGGCTTCGTAGAGCGAGGTCGTGATCACTCCGGACTGGACCGTCGCCGCGAACGCCAGCGCGCCCAGAACGATCCCAAGCGTGAACACGACGCGCCAGTCCCGGGACGAGACGTACCGCTGGAACCGCGACTGCCCGGAGACGTACGATAGCGTCGACTCGAGGAACGTGCTCGCCCCGGCCGGGATGCCGGTTCCGACGTAGATGACGACCGTGCCGAGACCGACGAGCATTCCGCCGACGGCGTAGCGACTGATCCCGTTGGGGAACAGTTCGGCGGTCAACTGAAGTGGGACTGGGTCGGCTACCATTGGGGGTTAGTCACCGGCGAGCGACTCCTGGCTCGCCGCACAGTTGTTCGGGCCGAGTTCGAGTTCGAACGCGTCCGCGTCGTCGGCCGTCTGCTGGCCGAGGTTCGTCGGGATGATGTCCTCGTAGTTAGCCGGCCGAGGCGGCATATCCGAGAGGATCAACTCGACGAACGCGTCTTCGTCCATCGTCAGGGCGTCCATCTCCGCCTCGAGTTGCCCGAGCGGTGCGGTGTAGGTCCCGTCTTCGGCGGGCTCGGCTGCGTCGCTGACGTGAGCGCCACCGATCAGCGTGTCATCGGGGAGGGGCAGCACGCGCTCCTGGAGCGACTCGTAGAGCTGCGCGGCCGCCTCGGGAGCGCCGTCGTCGCCCTCCTCCAAGTCGGGTCGGGCGACGCTCTCGACGAACAGCCCGTCGCCGGTCGCGAGCAGCGAGCCGTCGAGCAGATACGCGGTCATGCCGGAGGTGTGGCCGGGCGTGGAGACGGTCTCGATCGTCGCCGACCCGACCTGGAACTCGTCGCCGTCCGCTGCGAGGGTCATCTCGTCGGCGTAAGTGACGCCACGGTCGACCGATGCCTCGGGGATGACGCCATCGACGCCGACGGCATCGAGCGCACGGACCCCGGAAATGTGGTCCGCGTGAATGTGCGTGTCGATCGCGTACTGCAGGTCGACACCGAGTTCGTCGGCGTCCTCGAGATATTGATCGGTGAACGCGCGCAGCGGGTCGATCACGGCCGCGTCGTCGCCGTCGACGACGAGGTAGCCAAGACAGCCCGTCGCGGGGCGCTGGTACTGGTAGAGCGTTCCGCTCCCGTCGTAGCGCTCGACTTCGACGCGGTCGTAGATGCGCGCCCAGCCGTTCATCCCGTTCTCGAGGTGATCGACATCGTAGCCGCGCTCGGTCAGCGTTCCGGCGACGTACTCGCTCGAGCCGCCCTTCGCACACACGACGGTAAGTTCGCGGTCATCGGGAAGCCGTGCAAGAACGTCGTCGTCGATTTCGTCGTCCAAGAACTCGAAGTACGGGATGTTGATTGAGTCGACGTTCCTCCCGTCGATCTTCCACTCGGCGTACTCCGATTCCATACGGGTGTCGAGGAGCGTGATAGCCTCTCCCGCGTCGATTCGGTCCCTCAACTCGTCGGGACTGACCGATTCGATTTCTGCGTCCGGCGTTGGAAAGTCCATGTCGTCCATGTTGTACAGTTCCCGTTATCGGCTACTCGCACTTAAGAGTTTGCGTAGTATTTTCTATACTCTGCAATATCATTACCTCAAACCCAAGTGTAGAAGGCATATACAGGCCCATAGACCAATCTGAGGCAAATACTGGGAGAGAGCCGGATACGGATGTTTGTATATTGTACAATAACCGGTGACCTTTTATGGGTGCAGGCTATATTGTGCAATAGCTCCAATACGGAGCATAGAAGCAACCCATGAGTTCGGAATACCAGACCACGGAAACGCTGGACGTGACAGGACAGTCCTGTCCGATGCCCGTCGTGAAGACCAAGCAAGCAATCGACGACCTCGAGGCCGGCGATGTGCTCGAAGTCGTCGCGACGGACTCGGGCAGCATGAGCGACATTCAGGGATGGGCCGGCGGCACCGACGGCGTCGCACTCCTCGAGCAGGTCGCGGACGACGACCGGTACATCCACTACGTGGAGAAGACAGGGGAATGAGTACGGAGCACTCGCCGCCGTCGACCGACGACGCCGATCTCGAATTCGACCCCGCCGAGTTGCAGGCGCTGCGCGAGCGCGTCGCGGCACTCGAGGAGACGGCCGCCGATGGCGACGACGGGACGAAGATGACCATCGTCGCCACCCAGGGAAGTTTCGATATGGCGTACCCGCCGTTGATCCTGGCGAGCACGGCCGCCGCCTTCGGCTGGGACGTCGTCGTCTTCCACACGTTTTGGGGCCTCGACATCCTCCACGAGGAGAAGTCGGCGGACCTCAAACTGAGCGCCGTCGGCAACCCGAACATGCCGATTCCAAACGCCATTGCCGCACTTCCCGGGATGGATACGGTGGCCACGAGACTGATGCAAAAGCGGATCGACGACAACGGGACCGCCACCATCGAGGAACTGATCGATCTCTCGCTCGAGAGCGGCGTCGATTTGCAGGCCTGCCAGATGACGATCGAGTTGATGGACTACGACGAGGACGACTTCTACGACGGCGTCACTACCGGCGTCGGCGCGGCCACTGCGCTACAACACATGGCCGACTCCGACATTCAACTCTTCGTCTAGGAACCCGTCCGACTCGGTACGCGCCAGACGCGTTCGTTTTCGATCGCGGTGTTCCGACTTCGGTATCGTGAGTGGTGTTATTGTATGTCACGATTCTTGGTTCTGAATTAAAACCGATCGCGATTATGGACAGGACATCCCAATCACGTTCTATCCTTCCCACTTTGCATTCTGAAATAATTGATCGGGTAGATATTTAACGCATGAATTTCCAACCACTGTCTTATGCCAGTTCAGAGCGACATGACGTTGCTTTACATCGTGGCCGGATATCTGGCCGTAATGCTCGGCGTCGGTGTCTGGGCGTACGGCGAAACGGAGACGGCGGAGGACTTCATGGTTGCCGGTCGAAGCCTCGGCGCGGTCGTCATCGCCGGGACGCTGCTGGCGACGTGGATGGGGTCCGGGACGGTGACCGGCGGCGCGAACTCGATCGCGTACGATAACGGCCTGATTCCCGCGATCCTTATGGGGACGGCTTCCCTCATCGGTATCGGCGTTTTGAAGATGCTCGCACCGCGTATTCGGCGGTTCGACAAGCTCACGGTCCCCGAAATGATCGGGGAAGAGCTGGGCGACGAAGGGCGGATCATCAGCCTGCTCGTGATCGCGTTCGCGTACGTCGGGATCGTCTCCTACCAATTCATCGGTATCGGGTTCGTGTTGAACGTGACGACCGGGCTCTCGGTCATGCAAGGAACGCTCCTCGGAACGGTCCTCATCATCGCACTCGCGGCGATGGGCGGTCTCATGTCGGTCGCGTACACGGACGCGATCAGCGCGTTCCTGATGCTCGTGGGTCTCGTCATCGCGGTGCCGTTCGTGTTCTTCGAGGCCGGCGGCTGGTCGGGCATTACAGCGAACGTTCCCGCAACCCACCTCGATACGTTCGGGGACCTGTCGTTCGTCGAGTTTTTCGCACTCTGGGCACCGCCGCTCCTGTTGATCCTCGCCGACCAGAACATGTACCAGCGGATCATCGCCGGCGAAACCGACGACGGAACGAACGCAGGACTGATCGCCTGGTTCGTCGGCGCGATCGCGACGATGACGCTGGTCCCCCTGATCGCGTTCGCTTCGCGGGCGATGTTTCCCGAACTCGACCCGGGAATGGCCCTGATCGCGACGACGACCGCGCTCCCGACGTGGGTCGGCGGTATCCTTCTCGCCGCCGCGACGGCGTTTATTATCACGACCGGGAGCTCCTACCTGCTGTCGGCCTGTACGAACCTCTCCCAGGACCTCTACAAGGGGTTCGTTAATCCCGACGCGCCGGACAGCCGGATCTTCTGGCTGACGCGGGTCCTCGTGATCGTCCTCGGGCTCTTCGCGTTCGTCCTCGGCCAGTACTTCCCGACCATTCTCGAGGTCCAGATGTACTCGTACACGGCGTACGGGGCCGCGATCACGCCGCCGCTGCTTTCGATCTTCCTGTTCCGGGATCGGCTGACGAAAATCGGCGGGCTCACCGGGATGGTCACCGGTGCCGTGCTCGCGGTTTCCTGGGACACGGTTCTGGGCAGCCCGTACGGATTGGACGCGGTGATCGTCGCGGCACCGATCGGGTGCGTGCTCATCGTCCTCGTCAGTTACCTCACGAGCGCGCTGTCGTCGCCGTCGCCGACCCGGGCCTGAGCGTCCGCCGACGGACGGTCGGCCGTTTCGTCGATGGCTACAGCCCTCCGACCGTTCTTTCCGAGTGAGATCGGCTGTGTCCGAATCACGGCGTCCTGTTCGACATGCGGCTCTCGTTCACTGCTCACCGAGGCCGTGACCTCGACGAACTGTTCGCGCCGGCCAACGGCGGGCGCTGCGGTACCTCGACTCCGTCTCCTGGGACGGCTGTCCCCACTGTACGGGGTCTCTCGAGGAGGTAACGTTCGCCACGCCTCGCCTGGAGCCGGATGCCCGACTCGAAACGCTCAGGTGGGACACTTCGACGATGGTGATGGCCGGTCTGTGCTGGCGGCAGTGTGGCGTCTCGGTCCGGCTTCCCGCGTGCCTGCGCGACCACGACATCGACTACAGAACGTTCGAACTGGCGTACGGTTCACCCTCCCGGACTACGAGAGAGAAGTACTCGACGACGGCGTCGTGGGCCGATTCGCGAGCGGCGACGACCAACCCGACAGGGCGCTGAACACTCGATCGGACCGACGCACGTCGCTAACCGAGGAGCAGTGACCGTTCCGGGAAGACGCCTTCGAGGGGGCGAACGGATCAGTCGCTTCGTCGACCGATAGTGCGGATCGGGCGTTCATTCGCTAGTTTCCTATCAGGAGTGCGCTTGATACCCTGAACGCCGATTTTTCATAACCGCACCAGAATTTTTTATACCGAAATCGTCGGTACATCGAGTGGGTGTAACACCCATGACAGAATACGACATCGAAGAGGTCGACGACGAGGAAGCACCGGCGCTCCATCAGCATCACAAGGTCGTCGAGTCCGACGACTGACGACCTTCGGACGATCCACGGGGACGCTACCGGGCGTCATCGGACGCCGGCGGCCGGCGGAATGACGTCGGCCCGGTAGCGCCCGTGGGTGTCCGATTTTCGGGATCGGACGAGAGAAACTGAACGATTCGACGATACGTATGAAGGTTAGAACGAACAACCTCGTGCAGTTCGACTGGAACGGACCCGCGGACGGTGGAATACGCGGGACCGTGTTCGTCGACGGAACGACGAACACGTACGAACTCGACGACATCGACGTCGTCGAACTCCTCGAGTACGCGTTGACGGCCCGTTCGAGGGACGACCTTCGAACGTTCGCTCGCGACTCCCTCGGGTGTGATACGACGGCGGCCGACGACCTCCTCGACACGCTGATCGAGACCGGATTCCTGCTGCCGGACGATCACGAGAACTTCGTCGCGTATCGGACGTGGATGGAAAAGGGCTGGCAACGGGCGCTTTTCTACCATCTCCGTACCCGGACGGCAAACGTCGAACAGCCGACGCCCCCCGACGACCGAGAGGGAACGACCCGGAGCGGCGAGTCCCTCGAGCCGCCGTCCGCGAGGGCTCGAGACGGGCCGCGTATCGACGTTCCCGACCCCGACGACCTCCCAGACGAGTCGTTTCGAGCGGTCGCGTTGCGGCGACGCACCCATCGAAACTTCAGCGGTACTGAGATGGACCTGACGACGCTCTCGACGGTCTTACACCACTCTTTCGAGCCGGTGAGAGCCGCCTTCGATCACCTCGAAGAAACGCCGCTCGCCGAAACCGAGCCTGGTGCGGTCCGGCGAGCGGGACTGCGCGTGTATCCCGTCGTCCAACGGTGTCGGGACGTTCCGCCTGGCGTCTACGAGTACGACATTCGAGAGCACGCCTTGTTCCGAATCCGCAAGTTCGATACCGTTGAAACGGCCGACGACGCGGTTACCGATGCTGCACACCGGCAGAATCACCACACGGATGCGGCCGTCTCGTTCGTTTTCGGTTCGGTATTCGACCACGATCAGCGGTGGTGTCCGAAATCCCGCGGGCTTCGGAACAGTTACCTTCACGTCTCGGAACACGCGCATCGACTCGTCCTCGTCGCGACGGCACTGCGATTGCGGAACTTCGTGACGCCGGCGCTCAAGGACGAGCGGATCGACGCGCTCGTTGGAGTCGACGGGGACGACGAGGCGATCACGTACCTGGTCGCGATCGGTGAGTGACATGCGGGGACGCGTTCGGAGTGATCCGCGATGAGGCGAGTCGTGGTCGTCGCCGGCGTCGGACCGGGACTGAGCGCCGCCATCGTTCGCGAGTTCGCCGATCACGGGTGGTCGGTCGGCTTACTCGCCCGGACCACCGATACGATCGACTCGCTCGCCCGGGAGATCGAAGACGATGAGACCGCGGCGATTCCCGTCCAGGCCGACGTGACCGACCCCGGGGACGTGGAACGGGCGTTCGACGAGATTCGGACGGAACTCGGAGCCGTCGACGCCCTCGTCAATCACGCAGCCACCGTTTATGCCGGGGGTGTTTCGGATGTCACCGCCCCACAGTTCGAGGAGATGTGGCGGGGGTGTGCCTTCGGCGCGTTCCTCTGTGCGCGGGCGGTCGTCCCGAACATGCACGATCGGAACGACGGCACGATTATCTTCACCGGTGCCGACGCCGGAACGCGTGCTCGAGCGGACGCGGTCGGGTTCAGCAGCGCGAAGTTCGCCGTCCGTGGACTCGCCCAGGGACTGGCGAAAGAACTGGGTCCGGACGGGGTTCACGTCGCTCACGTCGTTCTCCACGGCGGAATGGATACGCCGCGTACCCGACGGGCGATGCCGGATATCGATCACTCGTCCCTTCTCGATCCGGAGGAAATCGCGACGACCTACCGGCACCTCGCCCGTCAACCGCCGCGCTCGCGGACGACCGAAGTCGACATCCGGTCGTACTGAGCCGCGTGTTACGGCCCGCGAACTCGAGTACTCGGTTACCCGGCTTCGGTGCCCGCTCCGTCCCCGGAGCCGGCGGACGGAACGACGTCCTTCGGGACGGGCGATTCGACGGCGACGAGGAGCCACAGTCCGACGAGCATCGCGACGTTCGTAACCGCGATCATGGTGATCGGAGACGTGACATCCGCTATCAGCCCGCCGAGAGCCCTGAATCCGATCATAAACGCCATCGAGATCATCACGACCGTCGAGAGGATCGTCGCGCGGCCGATCGAATCGGCGTGGGCGTTCAAATACTGCTCCTGAAGCGGTTTACTGACGTTTCGAGCGACCCGACAGGCGAACAGGGCGGACAGCGCCACGAGCGGAGACAACGGGGCGACGACGAACAGGACGCCGACGCAAAGCGGCGCGCTCAAAAACCACCACCTGATCCCGACGATCCGTTCGAGAGTTCCCGAAAAGAACGTGATGGCGGCTGAGACGAGCGAAAACCCTGCGTAGAGCCAGCCGAGTTTGCTGATGTCGATACCGATGCCCGTCGCGATCGGTTGCGTAAACGTCGCGACGAGACCGAGGTACGCGGTAAACAGACCGCTGTAGACGACGAAGGACCTGAGACCCGGAGTCGACAGGAACTCGCGGACGACCGGGAGTGCGTCCAACGGCGTGAACGACTCGGCGTCGGCCCGGTCGCCGACCGATGTCGACAAGCCGAAGACGGCGACGATACTACAGAGATAGAGCCCGGCGTTTCCGACGAACGGATAGAACCAGTTTCTCGTCGCCATCCACGCGCCGAGCAGGGCCGTACCGGCGCTCACCGCTAGCTCGATCGCCTTCGCCCGCCCCTGAACGGCGGTAAACGAATCGCCCTCCCCGGATCGAGTCAACGTGTCGTACAACCAGGCGGAGGCGACTCCGGAGCGAAAGACGATGCCGACCGCCCACACGACGTACGCGACGAGAAAGCCGGCGAACGTTCCCGAGACCCCGAACGTAAGCATGGCGACGATCGTGAGCGCACTTCCGGCGACGAGCATGCTCCGTCGGCCCAGCCTGTCGCCGAGATAGCCCGCGGGCACTTCGCCGAGCAACGTCGTGAGCGTAAAGAGCGCGGTCAGCAGTCCGATCGCCGAATAGGACAGCCCACGGTACCGAACGTATTCGATGATGACCGGGGCGATGAACCCTTGACTCATCGTCGCCCGATAGAGATAGTATCGGCGGACGTCGCTTCGAGCGCGTTCGACGGTATTCGTGAGCAGCGACTCGGCCAGCACGGGTGTCAGGGATCGGCGGACAGCGCAGCGTAGGCGAGCAGCGGTTCTTCGGCGTGGTCGACGCCGAAGCAGTCCTCGAGGTACTCGTCGTCGAATTTGAACCCGGCCATCGTCGACAACCCGTACGCTCGAGCGGTGATCCTGAGCGTCTCGAGGACGTGCCCGAGGTCGTGTAACAGGACGCGATACGTTCGCGGCTCGCGGTACCGCCACATGCTTCGTTCGACGACCGACGTACAGCCGATGAGAGCCGCCGGGTCGGAGTCGATACCCCACAGCAGGGGCTTTGTGAGGTCGGTGTCGGTCGGGAGCCGTTCCAGCGCGTGCTCCCGAACCGAATAGTGGTAGATGCCGGCGGGGAGCTCCGTCGCTTCGAACACGGCCACGTACCCCTCTGTCGGGTGACGCGCGCCGCCCGACGGGACCGGCTTTTTGAGCTTCGGTCCCTGGTGTTCCGTCTGCAGTTTGCCCGTCTCTCCGAACGCGAAGTACAGGATCGCAGAGAGGGTCCGCGCGTCGAGCGCGTCCCGGGTCGAATCGGCGCGTCCGAACAGCGATGTCGACAGGGCGTCGGCGACGGACACCCGTTCGGCATCCTCGATCGGCGGTAACTCGATCCGCTCGTCGACGTCGTAATCCTTGTAGATCGCCGGCGGGTCCTCTCGCGCCCGGTACTCCCGCATGAGTTCGGTTTCCATTCCCTCGACGCCCTCGTACTCGGAGTTTTCGACTGCCTCGTCGATGAACGGATAGTCACGGACGTACTCGTGATACGCCAGCGCGGCCCGCCAGCCGGTGGCCTCCCAGGAGGCGGTTCGACTTCCGTGCCGGTCTGCCGGACGGAGAAAGCCGGCGTCGATCAGGTCCGCGACGAGGTCGGCGGCGGCGTCCGCCGAGAGATCGAGCGTCTCCAGCAGCGTTTCCTCGAGGTCCTCTCTCGAGTACCGCCCGTCTATCTCGTCGAGACCACGAAGGATCTCGGCGCTCGAGAGTTCGAACGTTCGGGTGGCAAGCGGGTCAACGGCCAGTAGCGACGGCTCCTCCGTCCGACCCGCCTGTTCGGTCGTCACGGACAGGAGTCCGTTTCGCGTATATTCGACTATTCCTGTCATGGTTCCCCAGTCCACAATTAATGCTATAACCCTTCTGGTGCAACTCTCACAACGGCGGCCGGGACGGTACTCGACGGAACGGACGGTCGCTAGGCGATCGGGTAGGAAACGCCGGTTACCACGCCGACGACCAGGCCGAAGGTGCTGATCGTCATCAGCGCGAAGTGCGGGGCAAACGCCTTCGCCGCGCGCCGTTTCGAGTCGGTCAACGCCGTCGCGACTTGCCAGGCGATCGCTCCGCTCCAGAGGACTGCGAGCCAGAGCCAGCCGGTGACGAAGAACGATACCCAGGCCGAAACGATCCCGGAACTCGCTCCCGGGGGGAGCGACAGGGAAATCCCGAGCCCCTGCGCGACGACGTTCACGGTGTGGCCGCCGTTTTCCAACAGTCCCGCGATAACGAAGTCCCCGAGCGCCCACATCAGGCCCAGCGGCGCGTAACTGAGTCCGAACTTCGTGAACGACGGTTCCCAGTCGAGGCCGCTCCAGTCGCTCGCCAACTTGTTGGCGACGGCGAACCCGACGAGTGCCACGACGACGCTCGCGAGATAGGCCGTCGTCGAGACGAGCAAGCCCGGCAACTGTCCACCGAGGGCGGTCAGGATGGCGCTGCCGAGGACGAAGTTGATCGGGATCGCACCCCAGATGACGAGTGCGATGATCGCTTCGTCGACCAGCGGGATCCGCTCGGTAATTACCTTGGCCCCGGGCCAGCGAACCCGGAGTTCCACGTCTTCGTCCGGCTGTTCCGACGTACACCTCATGCAGGCGGTACACCGGCGATCGGTGCTCAGATAGTCGCTCTTGTACTCGAGCGTGGCACATTTGACGCCGGTTTCCGTGTTCTGGGCGACCTCGAGCGGGGAGAACTTCGCGGTGACGCTCATCACGCCCGTGGCGGGGCAGACGTACCGACAGAACGCCTGTCGCTGGTAGACAAGACTCACGGCCACGGCGACGCCGACGATCGCGAGCCAGTAGTACGGAACGCGACGCGGCATATACGAGACGCCGAGGTCGGCCATCCCCCACCGCGCGAGGACGAACGTAAGCGTCGTCAGCGACAGGATCGAGAGCGACAGGCCGAACGCGACCCGCTTCGATCGTGTATACATCGGGAAATGGCGCTGGAGACCGAACCGCTGCGTGAACCGGACGATCGCTCCCAGCGGACAGAAGTAACACCAGATCCGGCCGAAAAAGAGGAGGCTAAGTATCATGATCGGGGCCCACCAGAACCCGAAGAACACGACGCTACCGAAGTTCCGCCCGGAATCCGTCGGTCCGACCGCAGCTCGGTAGAGCGCATAGAAGAACACCGCGACGGTGAGCAGGTTGACGGCGTGCTGTACGTTCTTGTTCGTAACGAGGTACCGGACGACCCTGTTTTTCGTGATCGTGATTCCCCGTTTCGAGGTGCGATCCGCTGTCATCGGCGGTTTTTTTCTCCGGATGAGTGTCAATCGTTTGGTGCGATACTCGAAGGAACTCGAGCGAACGGAGTGGGTCCCCTCTCCGGCGACAGTTGCATGGACGAGCGAGGCGGTGTGAGTAGTGAAGCGGCGAGTGAGACGGCACGCGATCGACTTTTCTCCCCACTCCACGGGAATCGGTGTCGACGCAGCGGTGATCGCGGGCCCTGGACCTGGCCGGTGATCGATACGGAGCCAAACCAGAATTCTTACAAACACAGTTTCAGTAGAACAATTCAGCTTTCACATGGCCAGCATCGAACCGTTTGCACGGAGTGTCAGCCGCGACTGCCGCGGCGTATCGGTACCGTCGGCTGATCGAGCGTCCCGCGCCGGGGGGCGCTTTCGACGGAGTGACTCCCGTGACGACCGTCGAACCCGGCATTCGACGGGACGATACTGATGGACTGTTCACGTCGACGACTGCTCGCCGGCGTCGCCGGTGGGGGACTCGCGTCCCTCGCCGGGTGTGCGGGGGACAGAGCAGCCGACGAGACCGCATTTACGATCGGGCTCGCGTCGGATCCGACCGACACCAGCCGGTACGACAACTGGGGCGGCATGGCTCCGTACTGGACGCGCGTCATCGAGCCGCTGGTCTGGGGCACCGACGACATGCAACCCAAACCGTGGCTCGCGACCGACTGGACCGCGACCGACGACACCACCTGGGTGTTCGACCTCCGGAAGGGCGTCCCCTTCCACAACGGCGAGGAACTGACCGCCGACGACGTCGTCCACACGTTCGAGGAAAACATCCTCACCGAGCGCGGCGACTTCGTCTACGGCTGGCTCCACCTCGAGCCGGGCAGCGTCACGAAGATCGACGACTACACCGTCGAATTCGAGACGACGGACCCGTTCCCCGGGTTCCCCGGAACGATCGCCCACAACATGATCGACATCCAGCACCCGGACGCCGATCGGCGGGCGGGGAAGATCATCGGCACCGGACCGTTCACCCTCGAGGAGGTCCGGCGCGGCCAGCACATCCGTGTCGAACGGTTCGCTGACTACTGGGGTGGCGACCCGACCCCGACGGCACTCACGTTCCGGGCGGCCGAAGACGAGACGACCCGAACCGACCTCCTCGAGAGCGGCGAGGTCGATCTAATCTATAACCCGTCAAAGGGACGTCTCCCGGCGCTTCGCGAGAGCGACGACGTTCGCGTCGACGCCCAGCAGTCCGCGGGGGCGATATCGGCCTGGATCAACATCCACCGCGAACCGACCGACGACGTGGATCTTCGGCGCGCACTCAATCACGCGATCTCCCAGGAAGAACTCGTCAGGACGGTGCTCGAGGGGGTCGGCGAACCCGCTCGCGGCCCGATTTCGCCGGTCATCGACTGGGTCGACGAGGACGAACTCCCGACCTACGAGCGCGATCAGGACGCCGCCCGCGAGTTCGTCGATCGGTCTGCCTATGACGGCGAGGAACTGACCTGTCTCGTCAGCGCCGACATGGACGACGGCAGGACGATCAGCCAGGTCCTCGAGTCCCAGTTCGACGAGATCGGTGTCGACGTCGCCATCGAACTGCTCGAGAACGCGTCCGTCAAAGATCGGACGGACCGCGGCGAGTTCCACCTCCAGGTCGGGAGTACGGGTTCGAACAGTCCCGGCGCGGACTACATCATGTGGGAGAACTTCCACACGATGGGCGTCGACAACAAGGACCTCTACGAGGCCGAGGGGACCGGGCTGTACAACCTCGGCGGCGAGGTCGACGACCTCATCGAGACCGGCTACCAGTCGTACGATCCGGCCGCAAAGCGCGACGCCTACGTCGAAGCCCAGCGGCGGATCATGGACGCGGCCGTCGTCGTCCCGCTGTTCTACCAGGAGTACGTCGTCGCCGCCGACGCCGCGGTAGAAGGCCTCGAACTCCACCCGATCGAACGGTTCGCCGAGTGGCGCGATCTGACGCGAACGGCCTGACGAAGAGATGATCGGCTACGATTACCTCGCGTCCCGGCTCGCGACGTCACTCGCCGTTACGTTCGGCGTCTCGGTCGTCACGTACGGCCTGATCTTCCTCACGCCCGGGGACCCGGCCGAGATCATTCTCTCCCAGCAACTCGACCGCCAGCCCTCCGCGGCCGAGATCGAGGCGTTCCGAGCGGAACACGGGCTGAACGATCCGGTCCCGGTTCAGTACCTGAACTGGCTGACTGACGTCTTCAGGGGCGATCTGGGGACCTCCTACTACAGCGACATGCCCGTCTCGACGCTCATTATCGAAGTGGTACCGTTTACCCTCGAGTTGGCCCTCGCCGCGATGCTCGTCGCGCTCGTGATTTCGATCCCCGCCGGCGTCGTCAGTGCCGTCAACCGCGGGTCTCCGATCGACCATGCGAGCCAACTGGGCGCGCTGCTCGGCGTTTCGATGCCGAACTTCTGGCTCGCGTACCTGTTGATCCTGCTGTTCCCGCTGACCCTCGGCGTTCTCCCGGTCGCCGGTGCCGGCAGTGTCGGCCATCTCGTGTTGCCGGCGATCACGCTCGGGTCCGGCATGGCCGCCGTCGTCACGCGGCTCGTCCGAAGCTCTATGCTCGAGGTCCTCGACGAAGCGTACGTCGACACCGCCCGTGCCAAGGGGTTGCGCGAGCGGATCGTCGTCTACAAACACGCGTTGCGAAACGCGCTCGTGCCGGTCGTGACGATCCTCGGGCTCCAACTGGGGACGCTGCTGAACGGGGCGGTCGTCGTCGAGATCATCTTCCAGCGGCCGGGGTTGGGTTCGTTGCTCGTCGACGCGGTGTTCGAACGCAACTACCCGGTGGTGCAAGCCGTCACCCTCGTCACCGCGATCGTCTTCGTCGCGACGAACCTGCTCGTCGATCTCACCTACCGGTATCTCGATCCCCGCGTCCAACTTGGAGGTGAGACGGCGTGATCGCCGCTCTCGATACCATCGTGACGGGCCTTCGACGCCGGTACCGGGCGGTCCGCACGTCCCGTGCGCTCGCGGCGTTTTTCGCGAACCCGCTCAACGTCGCGGGGCTCGCGATCGTCGTCACCCTGTCGATCGCCGCCGTACTCGGCCCCGTCGCCGCCCCGTACGACCCGGCGAGTCAGGACCTCGCGAACCGGTTACAGCCCCCGACGCTGGCCCATCCGATGGGAACCGATCAGCTCGGACGGGACGTCTTCTCGCGACTCCTGTACGGGGCCCGACTCTCGTTCGGTATCGCCGTCGCCGTCACCGCGATCAGGCTCGTCCTCGGGACGGCGATCGGTCTGCTCGCGGGCTACGCCGGTGGCTGGGTCGACGAGTTCCTGATGCGACTCGTCGACATCCAACTCGCGTTCCCGGGCCTGGTGCTCGCGCTCGTGGTCGCCGGCATCCTCGGCCCCAGCCTGCGAAACGTGATGCTCGCGCTCGCGGTCGTCGGCTGGGCCTCCTACGCCCGCCTCGTCCGCGGCAGCGTCCTCTCGACGAAAGAACGCGAGTTCGTCAAGGCCGCCAGGTTGATGGGCGTCTCCCGGATTCGCATCGCCGTCCGCCATCTCCTCCCGAACGTCGTCGGCCCTGTTATCGTCCTCGCCACCATGAATCTCGGGACGGTCATCCTCGGAACGGCCGGCCTCTCGTTTATCGGCCTCGGCGCACAGCCGCCGACGCCCGAGTGGGGAACGATGCTCTCGGCCGGCCGCCACCACCTCCGTGGGGCGTGGTGGCTCGCGAACGCCCCGGGTGCGGCGATCATGCTCACCGTCTTCGGGTTCAACCTGCTCGGCGACGGGCTCCGCGACGTACTCGATCCGAACCACGATACGACCCTCGAGAAACCAACGTGATCACAACGATGACAGCACAACCACCGGATTCCGCACTTCTCTCCGTCGAGAACCTCCACACGCGCTTTCGGACCAGTGAGGGCCCCGTCCACGCGGTCGAGGGCGTCTCGGTTACCGTCGACGAGGGTGAGATCGTCGGCCTGGTCGGCGAGAGCGGGAGCGGCAAGTCCGTGACCGCACGCTCGATCGTCGGCCTGCAGGACCCGGGCGAGATCGTCCGGGGATCGATCCACCTCGACGGCGTGGCCGTGACCGACGCGACGGACCGACAGCTCCGCCGGCTCCGGGGGGACACCGTCTCGATGGTGTTTCAGGACCCGACCGAGACGCTTAATCCCGTCTTCGACATCGGCGAGCAGATCGCCGAATCCCTCAAGGTCCACGATCAACTCGACTCCCAGTCCCTGCTCGAGTACCTCCACGTCCCGCCGTTCAGCAGCCGATCGGAGTGGCGCGAGTACCGCGAGCGGGCGATCGAACTCATGGCGCAGGTCGGCATCGCGAACCCCGAAGACCGCGTCGACGCCTACCCGCACGAACTCTCCGGCGGGCTACGCCAGCGGGCCGGCATGGCGATCGCTCTCGCATCCGATCCGGACCTGCTGATCGCCGACGAACCGACGACGGCGCTGGACGTGACCACGCAAGCACAACTCCTCGAGCGACTCCGGCGGCGCAACGCCCAGCGCGGAACGGCGATCCTGTTGATCACGCACGATCTGGGCGTCGTCGCCGACATCTGCGACCGCGTCGTCGTGATGTACGCCGGCGAGGTGATGGAAACCGGCCCGACCGACCGTATCCTCGAGTCCCCACGCCATCCGTACACGAAGGCGTTGCTCGAATGTCTCCCCCAGCGCGTCGATCGCGGCAGCCGCCTGCCGACGATCGAGGGATCGGTTCCCGAACCGACCGGCGACCGGACGGGCTGTTCGTTCGCGCCCCGGTGTGACCGGGCGACCGACGCCTGTCGGGACGGTGAGATCCCGACCGTCGATCTCGGCGACGATCGCGGAACCGTAACCTGTGGCGAGTCGAGCGCGCTCGAGTCGCACGCCGCGCGTTCGGGGACGGCCACATCCGACGGAGCCCCCGAATCCGGTTCGGCGACCACCGGGAGCGCTCCCGGCGGCGGTCCGGACCGGTCGACATCCCCGCTCGTCGAACTCGAGGGGGTTTCCAGACGCTACTCGCTCGCGAACGGGCCGATCGAACGCCTCCTCGGGACCGACGACACGCTCCGAGCCGTCGACGACGTCGACCTCGAAATCCGGGCCGGGGAAACGCTCGCGCTCGTCGGCGAGAGCGGCTGTGGCAAGTCCACGCTGGCCTCGCTGCTCACCGGCCTCGAGACACCGACGACCGGCACGGTTCGAATCGACGGCACGCCGGTGGGAACCGCCGCCGACCGCGATGCCGAGACCCTCGCCGACGTCGGCGTCGTGTTTCAGGACCCGCGCTCCAGTCTCAACCCCCGACTGACCGTCGAGCGGGCGATCGGCGAACCCCTACGGAGCAACGGCTGGGACCGGTCCCGTCGTCGGGAACGTGTTCAGGAGTTGCTCGAGCGCGTCGGCCTGGCGGACCGCCACGCGACGAGCTACCCGCACGAACTCTCGGGCGGCCAGGTCCAGCGCGTCGCCATCGCACGCGCGATCGCGCTTGATCCGTCGGTGGTCGTCCTCGACGAGCCCGTCTCCGCGCTCGACGCCTCCGTCCAGTCCCGTCTCCTCAACGTGCTCGCGGACCTCCAGGCCGACCTCGACCTCACGTATCTGTTCATCTCACACGACCTGACTGTCGTCGAACACATCGCGGATCGCGTTGCGGTGATGTACCTCGGGGAACTGATGGAGGTCGGCCCCGCCGACCGCGTGTTCGACTGTCCGACCCACCCGTACACGAGGGCGCTGCTCGAGGCGATTCCGTCGCTCGACCCAGGCGGTTCGACGGGGACCTCGCTCGAAGGCGATCGTCCGAGCCCGGTCGATCCGCCGGGCGGGTGTGTCTTCCGGAACCGCTGTCCGATGGCCGAGCCGAAATGTGCGGAGACCGATCCCGACCAGCGTCAGTTCGGGCCAGTACGCGCAAAATGCCATATCGTCCATGAGTGAGGACTGGACAGCGTCTCGCTAGACCGGGTTGCGGAACGCGTCGGTCGTGGAACGATCAGACGGATGTCGCCGTCCGCTCGTTCTCCCACGGTTCTTCTCAATCCGCGCCATAACTCTCGCTGAGCGGGTCGACGAGATCAATGGGCTCGACTTCACGGCCTGCTTACGTCTCAAGCCGGCTCAAGTAGCCGGTGCCCTGAAACCCAATACAACCTGATTGTTGGCCACTGTCCAGATTCGGTCGCGTTTGCAGCGACTCAGCGGCCTCGAATACGATGGGCGTGGTATCCCGACCGATCCCCTTACCAAAGCGAACAGCGGCCATCCCGAACCCACCCGCTAATCGACTCGTCCGTTTCGGTAAACCGGACGGCTTAATCGGGAGACCTGCCAACGAGTACTATGGTTCGTCGAAGCGTTTTGTTCTCGCCCGGTAACAAACCAGAGCTCATGCGGAAAGCGGCCGAGAGCGAGGCCGATGTCGTCGTCTTCGACCTCGAGGACGCAGTTGCACCGGCGGACAAGCAGGATGCACGCGAGGCCGTCCGCGAAGTGCTCGCCGAGATCGACTTCGACTCCGAGCGGGAGCTCTGCGTTCGTGTGAACCCGATCGGAACGTCGGCTGCCGCCGATCTCGAGGCGATCCTCCAGGGGACACCCCCGGACAGTCTGATGCTTCCGAAAACGGAGTCAGCCGCGGACATCCAAACGGCCGACCGGCTCCTCGCGGAACACGACGCTTCGATCCCGGTTCTGTCGCTCATCGAATCCGCAGCGGGCGTCCTCCGGGCCGATGCGATCGCAGCGGCCGATGCGACTGCTGCGCTGTTGTTCGGGGCCGAGGATCTCGCGGCCGATATCGGCGCGACGCGGACGAGCGAGGGAACGGAGGTGTTGTACGCCCGCGAACGGACCGTGCTCGCGGCCAGCGCCGCCGAGATCGACGCCATCGACATCGTCTATACCGACTACGCGGACACGGACGGCCTCCGCGAGGAGACGGCGTTCGCCGCACAGCTCGGGTACGACGGCAAAATGGCGATCCATCCCGATCAAGTGCCGGTCATCAACGACGCCTTCACGCCCAGTGACGAGGACATCGAGTGGGCGGAGCGCGTCCTCGATGCCCGCGATCGGACCGCTGCGGGCGTGTTCGAAGTCGACGGGGAAATGATCGATGCGCCACTCATCGCACAGGCCGAACGCATCCTCGAGCGCGCCGGACGGTCGACGTGACCGATCCGGGAGCGAAGCGACGCCCCGTTGTTACCGCGCGTCCCTGATCCCCGCGAGCGCGTCGGGATTCTCGATACTGCTCATGTCGCCCAGGTCCTCGCCGGTGTAGAGCGCCTCGACGGCACGCCGAACGATCTTGCCGGACTGCGTTTTGGGAAGTTGGTCGACGAACAGTACCTCTCGCGGGCGGAACGGCTTCCCGAGTTCTTCGCCGACCTGCGCGCGCAGTTCCTCGCGGAGGTCGTCGGTCTCCTCGGAGCCGTCCTCGAGAACGACGTAGGCGACGACGGCAGTGCCGGTGGTGTCGTCGGGTGCGCCGATGGCGGCGGCCTGGGTGACGGCTTCGTGGTCGATGAGCGCACCCTCGACCTCGGCGGGGCCGACTTTGCGGCCGGCGACGTTGAGGGCGTCGTCGGCGCGGCCGTGGAGGAACCAGAAGCCGTCGTCGTCCGTCTGGGCCCAGTCGCCGTGGTCCCACAGGTCGTCGAACGTCGACCAGTACTCCTCGAGATAGCGGTCGTCGCCCGACCACAGGGATTTGGTCATGGAGGGACAGGAGTCGCGGGCGACGAGATAGCCGCGTTCGGTGTCCGCTTTGACGGAGTTGCCCTCGCGGTCGACGATGTCGATATCCATGCCGAGGCCGGGGCCGCCGAGCGTACAGGGTTTCAGCGGCTGGATGGGAAGGGGCATCAGGAAACAGCCACAGATCTCGGTGCCGCCGGAGATGTTGATGATCGGGGCCTCGCCGTTGCCCACGTTCTCGTGGAACCAGTGCCAGGACTCGGGGTCCCAGGGCTCGCCCGTCGAGCCCAGAACGCGCAGCGAGGAGAGATCGTGGCCCTCGAGCCAGTCGTCGCCGTGTTTGCGTAATGCGCGGATCGCGGTCGGCGAGATGCCGAACTGGGTGAGCTTGTGGCGGTCGATCATGGACCAGAAGCGATCCGGCTCGGGGTAGTCGGGCGCGCCCTCGTACATGAAGACGGTGCCGCCGAACGTGTGGGTCCCGATCACCGTCCACGGCCCCATCATCCAGCCGATGTCCGACACCCAGAAGAACCGGTCCGACGGCTTGAGGTCCATCCCGAAGTGGACCTCCTTGGCGGGCTGAACGAGTGCGCCGGCGTGGGTGTGGACGATTCCCTTCGGCTTGCCGGTGGTGCCCGACGAGTACAGCAGCATCGATTCCTGCGCACTCGGGAACGACGTCGTCTCGTACGTGTCGTCCTGGGACGTGACGGCCTCGTGCCAGTGTTCGTCGCGACCCTCGTTCCAGGGAGTGTCCTCGGCCTCGGCAAGACCCAGTCGATCGTAGACGATAGTGGTGTCGACGTGGCCGACCGCTGCGATAGCCTCGTCGGCGGCCTCCTTGAGGCGGACCTCGCTCCCGCGGCGGTAGAAGCCGTCGGCGGTGAACAGGATCGAACACGCCGAGTCCGCGATCCGAGTCGCCGTCGCATCGACGCCGAACCCGGAGAAGATCGGCACCGCGATTGCACCGATCTTGAAACAGCCATAGAGGATCGAGATCACCTCTGGCACCATCGGCATGTAGAGACCGACGGTGTCACCAGTGCCGACGCCGCGTTCCTCGAGCGCGTTCGCGACCCGATTCGACTGGCGGTGAAGATCGTGGTAGGTAACCTCGCGAACCTCGCCGTCTTCGCCCTCCCAGAGGCAGGCAACGTCGTCACGCGTCTCGCTGTCGACCGCGTGACGGTCCACGACGTTGTGGGCGATGTTGAGTTCGCCGCCGGGGTACCAGTCGGTGAACTGTGGCCCCTCGCTGTCGTCTCTGACCTCGTCGTAGGTCTCGTCGAACTCGATCCCGAGGTAATCGATGATCTCGTCCCAGAACCACTCGACGCCGGATTCCGGAACGCCGTCGATGTCGGTCGTCGTTCGTTCGACGAGTTCCTCGTAGTCGTCGATCCCGTACTCCTGCATGAACTGCCGGACGTTCGTCGATTCGACGAACTCCTGGCTCGGTTCGTGTGCGATGTCGTCGATCTCCGATAGCTCTGTCATTCGTCGTTTATTTCCGCAGTGGAACTGCTGGTTGGCGGGCGATACGTCGATGCGAGTGGCGTCGGCCGATGGGAACACGTATTCCCTCGCCGATCGTTGCCGGGCCTATGAAGGCCGTCGTCCGAGCGAACTTCGACGACAGCGTCACCGCCTACGACGCCTACGAGCAGCGAACCGGTCGGTTCACCACACTCGCAGAGCTGCTGGCCGCCGAGTTGTCGGCTCGAGTCGACGGCCCGTTCGAGTCCGTCCTCGATGCCGGTGCCGGCACGGGCGCGAGTACACGCGTTTTCGCCGAGCGAGCACAGCGCACAGTCGCACTGGACATCAGCCGCGAGATGCTGCGTGAACTCGAGGCCGCGCCGCGGGTGCAGGCGGACTTCGATCACGTGCCGTTCGTCGACGGCTCGTTCGACGGCGTCGCGTTTACCGCGTCGCTCTTTCTCGGTCCCGAGCCGACGGTCGCAACGCGGGAAGCGGCCCGGGTCCTGCGTCCGGGCGGGGTCGTCGGTGCCGTCGCGCCGCTTGGCTGGGTCGACGCCGACGGAACGGACGTCTTCGCGGACCTCGAGCGGGAATCGCGGTCACCGACGGGTGCCGACGCGGTCGAGACGGCGCTCGCCGACGAGTTCACCGTCACGACGGGGACGTGGCGGTTCGCGACGACGGCCGCCGACGTGCGGCGGTTCCACGCGATTCCGGCGATGGCGGCGCGCCTCTACCCGAAACTCGCCGCCGAGGAGCGCGTCGCGACGGCGCGGGATCTGCTTGGCGGCCTCGAGGGCACCGTCGAACAGCGGTGGCGATGGATCGTCGGCGTCGCCGACTGATGTTTCCCGGTGTTCACGCCGAGGATGTCAGTCGGCGTGGTCGCGTTTCAGCGAGAGCGCGGTCCGGTCGAACTCACAGACCAGCGGTTCCTCGGGATCGTTCACTTTGAACACTTCGACGTGCATGGTGACGATGCCGCGCTCGCCGTCGCTGGTCTCTCGTTTGTCGGTGACCGTCGACTGGACCCGGATCGTGTCACCGTGATAGACCGGTGTCGGATGCTCGACGTTGTCGTACGAGAGGTTCGCGACGATCGTGCCGTCGGTGGTATCGGGGATCGTGAGCCCGACGGCCAGGCTCATGGTGTAGAGCCCGTTGACCAGCCGCCCGTCGAACTGCGTCTCCGACGCGAACTCGGCGTCGAGATGCAACGGCTGCTGGTTCATTGTCATGTCACAGAACTGCTGGTTGTCGCGCTCGCTGATCGTCCGTCGCTTCTCGTGTTCGATGGTCTCGCCGACCTCGAACTCCTCGTAGTAGCGTCCTGTCATTGGTGGTTGTGAAACGTTCGAAGAGTGATCAGAGGACGGTGCCGTGTTTCTTGTCGGGCAGGTCCTTCTCGACGGTCTCGTAGAAGGCAAACCGCGCCTCGAGTTCCTCCCGCAAGTCGCTCGGCGGGACGATTTCGTCGATGACGACCTCGCTGGCCATCCGGTGGACATCGATATCCTCGCGGTACTCCTCGCGGAGTTCCTGCTCCATCCGCTTGCGCTCCTCCTCGTCGTCGATCTCGGCGAGTTTGCGTGCGTAGACCGCGTTGATTGCCGCTTCGGGGCCCATGATAGCGATTTCGCCCGACGGAAGCCCGATGACGCTCTCGGGATCGTAGGCAGGGCCGGACATCGCGTAGATGCCCGCGCCGTAGGCCTTGCGGACGACCACCGACTGTTTCGGCACCGTCGCCGAGGAGGTCGCGTAGATCATCTTCTTGCCCTGCTCCAGGATTCCGTCTTTCTCGACCTGCGATCCGGCCATGAAGCCGGGCGTATCACAGAGGTACAGCAGCGGGATGTCGTAGGCGTCACAGGTCCAGATGAATTCGGCGGCCTTCTCGGCGGCGTCAGGGAAGATCGCGCCCGCCCGATGGGCCGGCTGGTTGGCGACGATCCCGATCGGCCGGCCGTCGATCCGAGCGAAGGCGGTGATGATCTCCGGGCCGTACTCGGACCGCAACTCGAGCGTCGACCCCGCGTCGACGATCCGGTCGATGACATCGAACATGTCGTAGCCCTTGTTGGGTTCCTGGGGGACGACGGCGTCGATGCCGTCGGGCGAGGCGGCAGGTGCCTGCCCGTCCGTCCGGGGCGGAGTCTCGTCGCTGTTATTCGGGAGGTAGCCGATGAGTTGGGCGACCAGTTCGCGGGCGTGTTCCTCGTCTTCGGCGATGAGGTCCGCACTCCCGGAGTGCTGTGCGTGGACGTCCGGACCGCCCAGTTCCTGCAGATCGATCTGTTCCCCGGTGACCATCTCGACCATACGCGGGCTGGCGATGGCCATCGCGCTCACGTCCCGGACCATGACCGTGAAGTCCGCGAAGACGGGGGTGTAGGCTGCGCCGGCGATACAGGGACCGTAAAGCACGCAGATCTGGGGCACCCGACCGGAGAGCATCGAGTGGTTGTAGTAGTACTTCCCGATGCCCTCGCGGTTGGCGAAGAAGCCGGTCTGCTGGTCGATCCGCCCGCCCGAGGAGTCCATCAGGTACAACACCGGCTTGCCCGTCTTCAGGGCGCGCTGTTGCATTCGCAGGAACTTCTCGACGCCCTTCGCGGCCATGCTGCCGCGCTTGACCGTGTAATCGTTGGCCATGAAGTGGACGTCTCGCCCCTCGAACTCGGCAGCACCCGTAATCAGACCGTCGGCCGGCAGCCGGTCGTCGTCGTCCTCGTCGGTGTTCGCACCGTCCGGATGCCAGTCGTCGAACGCCGCGAACTTGCCGTCCTCGAAGAGACAGTCGTCGCCGAACCAGAGGTCGATCCGGTCGCGGACGAACAGTTTCCCCTGGTCCGGCAGTTGGGCTTTGTACTTCTCCGGACCGCCCGCGAGGATGTCGTCGATCTCGTCCCGCAGCGTCTCCTCGCGCGCCGTCGGGCCGAGTTCCGAGTCCGGGTCAGCCTCGGCCGTCGCGTCGGTCCCGCCGTCGTAGGACGCGCTGCCGATCTCCTCGCCGCCGTCGGTGACGACGGTGACGTCGTCTCGGTACTGCGACGCCATCGCCTCGGCGATCGCCTGTGCCTCCGCGTCGGTCGTGTCCGTTGAAATTCGAATTCGCATCGGTGTTACTCCAGTGTCACGAGCGTATCGCCCATGTCGACGGAATCGCCCGCCGTGATCGGGACCGACTCGACCGTCCCGTCGGTGGCGGCGACGACGTCGTTCTCCATTTTCATCGCCTCGAGCACGCAGACGACATCGCCGGCGGCGACCTCGTCACCCTCCTCGACGGCGACGGAGAGGATCGTGCCCTGCATCTCCGCGGTGATGGCGTCGGCGGTCGCAACCTCGGCGGTATCCGTCGTTGCGGCTCCGCCACTGGACCCGCCGCCGGTGTCGGCACTCCCGGCCGTCGACCGCGGGAGCGCGTCCTCGATGACGACATCGAATCGCTTGCCGTCGACCTCGACGGTGACTTCGCTGGTCGTCGATCCCGTGCCATCGCCGTCGGCGGCCGCTGCGGGACCCCAGCGGTCGACGGCCGACTCGAGCGCGTCGGCCTCGAGTTCGCGGTCGAGGTACTTCGTCGTGTGATCGCCCGAGACGAAGGTCTCGTCGTCGAGCATCAGCCGGTGGAACGGGATCGTCGTGTGGACGCCGTCGACGGCGAAGTGCTCGAGCGCGCGTTTCGAGCGCTCGAGGCAGTGTTCGCGGTCGTCGCCCCTGACGATCAGCTTCCCGATCATCGAGTCGTAGTCGCCGCCGATCTCGTCGCCCTGTGCGACCGCGTGATCGAGGCGAATCCCGATGCTCGTCGGCGGCCGGTAGGTCGTCAGTTGCCCTGGAGTGGGCGCGAAGTCGGCGGCCGGGTTCTCGGCGTTGATCCGGTACTCGATCGCGTGGCCGTCGATCTCGACATCGTCCTGGGCGAAGGAAAGTGCCTCGCCGGCGGCGACTCGCAGCTGCCAGCGGACGATGTCGATCCCGGTCACCTCCTCGCTGACGGTGTGTTCGACCTGGATGCGGGTGTTCACCTCCATGAAGTAGAACTCGCCGTTCTCGACGAGGAATTCGACCGTCCCCGCGTTCGTGTACCCGGCTTCGCGGACGCCCTGCCGGGCAGCCTCGCCGATTTCGTCACGCAGATCGGCGTCGAGCGCCGGGCTCGGGGCCTCCTCGATGACCTTCTGGTGGCGACGCTGGAGCGAACAGTCGCGTTCGCCGAGGTGGCGGACGGAACCGTGCCGGTCCGCGAGCACCTGGACCTCGATGTGTTTGGGTGCCTCGAGGTACTTCTCGACGTAGACCGAGTCGTTCCCGAAGTAGGCCTCGCCCTCGCGGCGGGCGCTCTCGAGGGCGTCGTCGACTTCGGCCTCGCTGCGGACGATCTTCATGCCGCGGCCGCCGCCGCCGCCTTCGGCCTTGATCGCGATCGGATAGCCGAACTCCTCGCCGAGCGCTCGCACCTCGTCGGCGTCGTCGACCGGTTCGGTCGTCCCGGGGACGACCGGGACGCCGGCGTCCTGCATGACGGTTCGGGCCTTCGTCTTCTCGCCGAGGGTCTCCATGGCGTCGCTGGGTGGGCCGATCCACGTGACGTCCGGCGTCTCCTCGACGCGGCGGGCGAAGTCGGCGTTTTCCGCGAGGAACCCGTAGCCGGGGTGGATCGCATCCGCGCCGGTTCGCTCGGCGACGTCGATGAGTTCCTCCTGATCGAGGTACGATTCACTGGCCGGCGGCGGGCCGACGTTGTACGCTTCGTCGGCGTAATCGACGTGGCCGCCGTTACGGTCGGCATCGCTGTAGACGGCGACCGTTTCACAGCCCAGTTCCTCGCAGGCAGCCATGACGCGCACCGCGATTTCGCCGCGGTTCGCGACGAGAACTTTGTCGAACATGGTCAGTAGGATTTGGGGAAGCCGAGTTCCTGGCCGATGTGGTTGTAGGCCATCTGCTGGGAGACCGGCGCGAGTCTCGTAAGGTTGATTTCACGCCACCAGCGCTCGACATCGTACTCCGTGGCGTAGCCCCAGCCGCCAAACGCCTGCATCGACTGCTTGACGGCCTCGATGCCGGCCTCGACGGCCGTCGCCTTCGCGACGTTCGTCTCGTAGCCACACTCCTCGCCCTGATCGTAGAGCCAGGCGGCTTTCTCGCGCATGAGCGACGCCGTTTCCATCCGCGCGTAGGCCTGCGTGATCGGGAACGAAACGGCTTGATGACTCCCGATCGGTGCGTCGAACACCTCGCGGTCGGTGGCGTACTCGATGGCCGTGTTCGCGGCCAGCTTTCCGATCCCCGTGCCGGCCGCGGCGAAGCCGATGCGCTCGGGGTTCAACATATCGACGAGCGCCCACCAGCCCTCGTCTTCCTCGCCCAACAGGTTCTCCTCGGGCACGCGGACGTCCTCGAGGAACACTTCGCACGACTTCGAGTAGTTGATCCCGTGTTTGGAGATCGGTGAGACGTCGATGCCGGGCGCATCCATGTCGACGATAAAGAGGCTGATACCGTCGGTCCCCCGGTCGACCTCCGCGAGCGGCGTCGTCCGGGTGACGATGATCATGTTGTCCGCCCGGTCGGAGAAGGTAATCCACGCCTTCTGCCCGTTGAGGACGTACTCGTCGCCGTCTTTCTCCGCTCGCGTGGCGACGTTCAGCGTGTTCGTTCCCGCCTCGGGCTCGGTGATCCCGATCGAGAAGTTCCGCTCCCCGGCCGCGATATCGGGGAGATACCGCTCCTTCTGGGCCTCGGTGCCGTTCTCGCGGATGCCGACGGCTGCCATGCCGGCGGTGAGCACCAGATACCAGGTGCCGGCCATGCCACAACCCTCGGCACAGAGCGTCTCCATCGCCAGCCCCATCTCCTGCATGCCCATCCCGGCACCGTCGTACTCCTCCGGGATCAACAGGCCGTGGAAGCCGGCATCCGCGAGTTCGTCCCAGAACCCCTGGCCGAACTCGCCGGCTTCCTCTTTCTCTCGCCAATACTCCGGTCCGTATTCGGCTGCGACCGCTTCCGCGGTCGACTGAATCATCGAACGTTCGTTGGTAGCTTCGAAATTCATTCTGTGGTTTGTCGGATTGTATATTCGTGATCGATCGTCTCGAGAGACAGTCGCTTACGTCGATGTCTCGGTCTCTTCGGCTGCATCGTCCTGCAGTTCGGTTCGGCGGATCTTCCCAGTGACCGTCTTCGGTAACTCCTCGCGGAACTCGATCTCCCGGGGGTACTCGTGGGCCGACAACTCGTCGCGCACGTGGGTCTTGATGTCTTCCTCGAGGTCCGCGGTGGGTGTCGTCCCCTCGCTGGGCACGATGTACGCCTTTACGATGTTCCCACGTTCCTGGTGTGGCTTCGGGACGACGGCGGCCTCGGCGACGGCCTCGTGTTCGCCGAGCGAACTCTCGACCTCGAAGGGGCCGATCCGATAACCCGACGACAGGATGACGTCGTCCGCACGCCCCTCGAACCAGAAGTAGCCGTCCTCGTCCTTGTGTGCGAGGTCCCCCGAGAGGTACCACTCCCCGTCCGGTCCGTCGACGAAACACGACGCGGTCTTCTCGGGTTTGTTCCAGTACTCGTCGAAGAAGCAGGGGTAGTCCCCGCGCTGGGCGATCTCGCCCGTTTCACCGGGCTCGAGGACGGCACCGGTTTCGGGGTCGACGATGTCGGCCTCGATGCCAGGGAGCGGCTTGCCCATCGAGCCGGGCCGCAGTTCCATCGTCGGGTAGTTGTTAATAATCATGTTGCCCGTTTCCGTCTGACCGTACGTGTCGAGGATGGTGACGCCGAGTTCGTCCTCGCCCCAGTCGACGACGCCGGCGCTGAGCGGCTCGCCGATCGAGAGCGCGTGGCGCAGGTCGAGGTCGACGTCGGCGAGGACGGACTCGTTCTCGCGGAGCATCCGATAGGCCGTCGGAACCGAGAACAAGACGGTGATCGGATACTCGTCGAGCAGAGCCGCCCACGTTTCGGGGTCGAACTCGCCCTCGTAGGTGAACAGCGAGGCCCCCCAGAACCAGGCACCCAGGGTGTTGATCACGCCGGTCAGCCAGCCCAGATCACCCGTACTCCAGTAGAGGTCGCCGGGCTGGAGATCGACGGCGTACCGCTGGGTCGCCGCCACGCCGGCCACCCAGCGCTGTTTGTGGCGGACGCCCTTCGCCAACCCGGTTGTCCCCGACGTGTAATAGAGCAACGCGTCGTCCTCGCCGCCGGTTTCGGCGGCGTCGTACGACGTACTTGCTCCGTCGAGTGCCGTGTTGAAGACGACATCGTCCGCGGGCGCGCCGCCACCGCGGTCGACCGTGATGACGTGTTCGACCGTCGGCGCGTCCGCGAGGGCGTCCGCGACCGTCTCGCGGTTGTCGGTCGTCGTCACGACAACGTTCGCATCGCAGTCGTCGAGCCGGTAGGAGATGCCGTCCGGTCCGAACCGCTCGTTGACGCTCCCCCAGACGGCCCCCCGCTTCAGCGTCCCAACCATCGCCACGTAGTGTTCGGGAATCCGTGGCATATACGAGAACACGCGGTCACCCTGTTCGACGCCCAGCCCCTCGAGGACGTTCGCGAACTGGCTCGAGCGGTCGGCCAACTCCCGGAAGGTCAGCTTCGTCAACTCCCCGTCGGTCCCAACCTGATAGAGTGCGACCGTCTCGCGTTCGGTCGCGTGCCGATCGGCGACCTCGTGTGCGATGTTGAGCTCCCCTGGTGCGTCCCAGTCGGCTTCCGCGTAGATGTCGTCCCACGAGAATTGCTCCCGTTCGGCCTCGTAGTCGGACAGGTTGTGGCTGGACACCATACACCGCCCCGCAATTCCCTCACCATATATATCTGTACCGGTAAATTCTGCATTGAGAATAGCATAACACTATACATGATAGTATCTATTTGGGGGCTCTTTTGCGATACCGTCTTGCGTAAACGTATCTGTTTACAGTATATGAGAGTACAGATATGTCAGATCGAAAGTGTTCGGCTTCGCGTCCGGCTCTCAGCTCTCGTCGCGTTCGTCGTCGCTTTCCGCGTCGTGACGGCTGTTCCAGGCCTGTCGAGCAACGTCACGAACGGATTCCGGGAACGACTGTTCGAACGCGACTCGCGGGGCGATGTAGGAATCCTCCCAGCGGGGGTCCCAGGCCGCGTTCACGTACAACCGAGAGCCGGTTTCCCCGTCCTGACGGTATCGGGGCCGCTTCGCCGCCGGCGCGGCCGATTCGCTGAAGACCCAGTCTCGAGACGGGTGCGCTTTCACCCAGATATCGCCGAGGACGCGCCCGAGGTCCCGCGGCGAGACGTCCTCGTCGACGATAACGACGGTATCGAACAGCGACGAGAACGTAAAGAGGATGTTGGCGAGTTGCCACTCGAAGCCGGCATAGAGGACATCCGTGGCAACGAAGCAGATTCCGAGTTCGGTCTCCGCAGGCAACAGTACCCACTCGACGGGCGAGATCCCCCAGTAATCGTTGACCCGGTGGTACAGCGACGCTGCCGCCGAGACCCCGGTGAGTTGTACGTCGTCCGCGAGCGGCCGTCCGACGGGGGCAAACGGGAGCACCGGGTCGTCGGTCGCGATCACTCGCTCGATAGAGAGAGCCAACGGCGTGCTCGCGACGACGTGCTCCCACGCCTCCTGCCGGTCCGACTGGAAGTCGGGGTGTCGATCCTCGACCGTCGTCTCGATGACCAGTTCCGTCGCACTCGGGACGAGACCGCCGTTCGTCGGGACGAGCGGGACGTTGTCCGCGACGCCACAGTCCTGTACTGGGTGTTCGATACGTCCCGTGACGGCGAGCAGATAGGCGGTCGTAAGCGCCGCCGGCGGCACGCCGAGAGCGATCGAAAGCGTTCCACCGTCGTCCAGCAGCGACGAGACCGCGGCGGGCGTGTACACGCCGAGCGTGTCGTCGCTGATGACGGACCCGTAGATCGGTGCCCAGTGCGATCCGTCGGCCGTCGAGACCGACACGATTCCCAGAGTCAGCGAGGGCCAGACATCGTCGGTTCCCCGCGGCAAATGCAACTCCTGGACGGCGTCGACGGTGCGTGCGGCAGCCTGGCCCGCGTACGTCGGTTCCACACCAGCAGCCGGACCAAGGGCCGTGATCGTCTCCAACAGGGTCACGAACGGCGCGTCGGGATCGAGTCCGAGACCCAAGGCGAGCCGCGACCACGGGTAGGAGTCCCGGTGTCGCATCTGATCGGGACCGCTGAACGTCCCGCTGGCGAGGTCGACACCGTCGGCCCGTTCGTATCGGAGCGCCGGCCCGCTCGCGCGGAGCGCTTCCGCCGCGACCACGTCTACAGGGACATCAGCAGGTTCGTCGAGGGTCACGAGGTCATCGTCGCCCGCCAACCCCCGTAGGTACTGTGCGAACGGAATCATCGTGACTCACCGGTTCGCTCCTCGAGGAGGTCGAACGGTGCCGGCGAGACACCCGCCTCGACGAGGCGTTGCTGCGCTCGCTTTCGCAGCGAGTCGTCTTCGGGACCGTCCGCCGCCGGCCGGTCGCTGGTCGCGTCGATGTACGCCTTCGCGGTCTTGGCTTTCGAAGTTCCGACATCGGCGCTGCCCTTCTCGTCGGGGGTCTGGTAGATGTTGAGGGGGACTTTCGGCATCCGCTCGACGCCGAACTGGTGAAAGTCCGCGTCCGGATCGGCCTCGAGCGCGATCGCCGTCAGTACGGCCCGCGGGTCGAGCGGATCGGTGTCGGCGTCGACGAACACGAAGAAATCGATGTGAAGCATCCCCCAGGTCGTAAACACGAAGTTCGCCAGTTCGTGCAGGGAGCCCGGATAGGGACGGTCCGTCGCGATGACCCAGACGGTCCGAGAGGTAAAGCGCCACGGGACGGCCATCGTGACGTCGAAGCCGGCCGCCCGAAGGCCGAGGGTCGCGTCGGGGCCGGCCGCAGCGGTCTGGAGCGTGCTGCTCGAGTTCTGGCCGTATCCGACCCCGGTTCCTTCGACGCAAAACGGCACCCGCGGCTCGGTGCGGCGGGTTATCGCGTCGACCGCGAACACCGGCATGGACCGCCGCGGCCCGTTCATGTACCCGAAGTAATCGCCGAACGGCCCCTCGTCGAGTCGCTCGCCCGGAAGCACCCGCCCCTCGAGGACGAGTTCCGCCGTCGCCGGGACGTAGAGGTCGTTCGTCTCGCACGCGACGAGGTCGACCGGGCCGTCCTTCAAGCCGCCCGCGAAGGCCGCTTCGCTCCGGCCGGTCGGAATCCACATCTCCGTGCTACACTGGACGGCCGGTTCAGCGCCGAGGACGACCGCGACCGGCATCGGTTCCTCGCGCGGTTCGTAGTCGTAGTAGTAGAGGTTCGGTGCCTGTTCGCCCGCCAGAAACAACAGGCTCGCGAGGGCGTCGTCGTGGATCATCATCCGATGGTTCGACCAGTGTCCCCACTGGGTCTCCGGGTCCGGCGCGACGACGGTGTGGAGGTTGGAATAGCGCCCGCCATCGCCCTGATGGAGATACGGCCAGGGGATCGACAACATGTCGACATCCGCCCCGGTATCGACGACGGCCTTACAGGGGGCTGCGTCGCGGTCGACGACCCGCGGCTCCCGGGGTGATCGAAGCCGATCCACGACCGCTTCGTAGTACGCTGCACCGGACAGCCCGGACGGCAGCCCGAACGCCTGGGCGAGGTGGTCCCACGGTCGGCACCGCGGGCCACGATACGGGTCGCCGACGAGCGACGCGTCGATCGCGGTCTCCCCGATCGACTCGAAAACCGGTACCTCACCGTCCGAACGGTTCGCAAGCGTCGTGATCGCGCTCACCTCGAGATCCCACGATCTGTCGTCGCCGAAGGAGACGAGAGCAGCCGCATCGTCGAGAGACTGGAGGAACTCCCGGAACGACGGCCCCGTCATGACTCGTGCTCCGAGCGGGCGCGTCGGAGCGGATCGTCCTCGAACTCCGTCCGAACGTTCTCGTATGCATCCAGCAAGGCGGGCTGAGTCTCCGCGAGATACTGAAACGATAGTTCCCGAAGGGCCTCGGCAGTTGAATCGTACTGCCCTGATTCGACGAGATACCGCAACACCACTTTGAGATCGTCGGATCGCGTGTTAACGATGTTCGAGGTCGTTTCTTGATCGCTCGCGAGTCGACGAAGGAGGTCCTCGTTGATACCCGCGGAATCGATCTCGTCAATAAGTTCGATATAGCGCTCCTTACTGACGTTTTCGTGTGGTCCAGCGACGACGGTCAGCGGGGACGGATCGGTGAGATCGTCGGGTTCGCGAGCGATCCGGACTCGAGCCTCAAAGATACGCTTCGTCTCCGCATCGGTTATCTGGAGTGTCGTTTCTGTGCGCTCGTCGTCGGGCAGATGCTCCTCTGCTGTGATGTAGTGGTTCGACATGGCCTCCACGTTGTCGTTTCCGCGGCCCGCGTCTCGCGGTTGCACGAGCCAGTACGCGTTGCTATTCTCGTTCTCCCCCTAAAGAGGATAGGTTCGTCCGATCGCAGAGTCGGACCGTCCGGTCCCACCTCCCGTGACTGCGCCGGGATAGCCGGAGGGCGGGTGACACGGAACGCAACGGTACGTGGGATAGAAATATGATCACAGCCCGAATTGGGACGGATAGATGCCGACTGACGAGACGGACGACGACGCGGAGCGATCATGGATAGACCGACTCATCGACCTCGTATGGATTCTGCCGTAACCGTACCCACGCCGAGGTCACCGTGCACATCGGTCACCCGATCCGATGCCAGTGAGACGCGTCGTGTTCATCGCGGGAGCAACGATCATTTGATGAGTATCCCGAAAGTATTTGAAAGTGATTGATCCAGAAACACATTCCATATATGATTGGTTCCGACACGTGTCGGTTTCTATGTATTCCAGCTCGAGACCGGGCCCATGACGATAAAGTACCGCCGTGAGAACGATGCTGGAGCAACGAAAAGCACGGCGGCTGTCGCCCGCTGTGGTCTCGCAACTGATTCCAGAGTCGGTAACGGCGGCCGTTTTAGCCGGTATGATATCGATCCGGCCTCCACTGCGGATCGTACTGGTAGCCGGTTGGGCCCCGCTGTCGGCCGACTCTCGGCTCCGGTCTCGAGTCAGTGAATGCACCCCCTCGAGACGAACATCTATGGAATAGATAGTGTAACTAGAATAGACTATTTGACGAAAGTCGAGATGCTCGCCCCAGTTTCGAGTCGTGTTCGCTGCCACACCGACGGCAGTGAGTCACCGCTCGGAACTGTCGATCGACCCCGGCGGCAAAAGTTTACACACATACGAATGTAACTCCAGGGCGGACGGGAGACACGCGGACGGGAGCACGGGAGCGTCCGACTCGCTCGAAACGACCTGTCGACCTACCCCGCGGACCATGCTACTCCGCCCGGGGGGTTCCCTCATCGACGCTGTTACTCGTTCCGACAGTGCCGAATCACACGTCTATGGGGCGTGGGTGTCTGTCATCGGCCGATCTGTCGCCTACGATCCGTTCACCGCTCGAGAGCCGTTTCAACTCCTCCGAAACGTCATGTCCCCACTGGCTCGGGGAGAACCGTCTACTCATCACGTTCGGAAGCGTTGCGTGGTCGTTCAGTGGACTCGCCCGCTGGTGCCATTTTTTCAGTCCCACACCGAATCCACGACCTCGAACTCCCCCTCCTCGGCGTGGGACGATCCTCGAAGAACTCTTCGACAGAGCCGAACGTTTACTATGGCCGCAACGAAACGGGCTCGTAATGACGGGCACATCGAACCGGTCGGTCGAACGGGCGTTCAGGATCGTCGACGAACTCGCGGCAAACGGGAGCGGGCGGGTCTCCGAGCTGGCGGAGCGCCTCGATATGCCCGTCAGTACCGTACACAACTACCTCCAGGCGCTCGTCTCGACGGGCTACGTCGCCGTCGAGGACAAGGAATACGCGACGACGACACGGTTTCTCGAGGTCGGGCACCGACAGCGCCACCGGCTGGAAGTGTTCAAGGCCGTCAGCGACGAACTCCAGGATATCGCGGCGGAAACGGGCGAACACGTCACGCTGCTGGTCGAGGAAAACGACCAGTGCGTGATCGTCGCGGTACAGGAAGGACCCGACGCGGTCAATCTGTTCGCGTACCCCGGCGCGAGAATGCCGCTTCACGCGGCAGCCCCCGGGAAAGCGATCCTCGCACACATGCCCGACGACCACGTTCGGGAGATCATCGACCGCCAGGGACTCGTCGAGATGACGAAGCGAACGATCACGGACCCCGACGTGCTCTTCGACCAACTCGAGCGGATCAGAGAACAGGGGTACGCCGTCGACGAGGGCGAGCGAATCGCGGGTATGGTCTGTATCTCCGCGCCGGTACTCGACAAGGGAGACCGTATCCGCGGTGCGATCTGCGTCTGTGGCCCCCAAAGCCGCATCGACGAGGCGAGGCGCGAGGAGATCGCCGAGATCGTCCAGCGGGCGGCGAACGTGACACAGGTCAACCTCGATTACGTCTGATCAGGACCGGCCACACGTGTCGCCGTCCGAACGCGGCCGACCGAGGCCCGCAATGCCGACGGTGGCCGCCGGCAACCTATCGGCCGACGAAGTCGGGTTCGCCGTCGCCGAAGAACGCCTCGAGTCCGCGTTCGTAGTCGTCCGTTCGCGTCGCGCCCGCGATTGCGTCCGTCTCCGCCGCGAGCTGGCGCTCGAGCGAGCGGTCGTAGCTGTCGGTCAGCAGTTGCGTCGTCGTCCCGAACGCGTGGGTCGGTCCGTCGGCCAGGTCGGCGGCCACGTCGGCCAGCCGGTCGTCGAACTCGTCGGCGGGAACGACCTCAGTTGCCAGCCCCAGTTCGCGGGCCTCTTCGGGGCCGATGGGCTCGTCTCGGAGGACGATCTCCTTGGCGGTCCGGAGACCGACCAGTCGCGGCAGGAAGAACGTCGCGCCACCGTCACCGGTCAGTCCGATGCCCGGATACGCGAACGTGAGCGTCGCGTCCTCGCCGAGGACGAGCAGGTCGGGGAACAGCGTGAGACTGAACCCGATCCCGGCGGCGATCCCGTTGACGCCACCGACGACCGGCGTTTTCGCCCGGTGGAACTGGACGATCGCTTCGTGGGCCCGCCCCGCTAGCTCCCGGATATGTGCCGCGTCGGAGTCGTCACCCGAGAGGGCGGTGAGATCGGCTCCCGAGCCGAAGAAATCGCCCGCGTGCGTGAGCACGATACACCGCGTGTCCGGGTCCTCCCCGAGGGTCGTCGCCACCGAAACCAGTTCGTTCGCCATCTCGAGGGTCAGCGCGTTTCGCCCGGCCGTGCTATCGAGCGTCACCGCTGCAACGCCGTCGTCGTGCTCGATCGAGAGGTTGTCGTATGCGACCATCGATCTGGCGTTCGCGGCCGTCTCGCTTAACGGTTTGCGCTTTGCATCGGACCCGGCCGGTTCTGGGGAAGCCGATCTAGACCGCGTCGGTCAGATCGAGGGGGTCGTCGACGAACAGCTGCGGCTCCATCTCCGCGAGGTCGTCGGCCACGAGCGGCTCGAATCCCATCTGGTCGAGGACATCCGTATCGGGATCGAGCCCCGGCGCGACCTCGGTGAGTACGAGGCCGTCCGCAGTGAGTTCGAAAACGGCGCGCTCGGTCACGTAGACGACCGGCTGCTCGGTTTCGACGGCGTACTCGCCGCTGAACGTGATCTGCTCGACCGACTCGACGAACTTCGGGCTCGTTCCCTCGCGTTCGATCGCGAGCGTCCCGTTTCCGGTCGCGATCTCGAGGCCGTCGGTCGTCAAGGTTCCACAGAAGACGACCTTGTCGGCGTTCTGGGTGATGTTGATGAACCCGCCACAGCCGGGCAGTTGCGAGCCGAACCGGCTGACGTTGATGTTGCCCGTGGCATCCGCCTGTGCCATGCCCAGGAAGCCGATGTCGAGTCCGCCGCCGTCGTAGAAATCGAACTGCTGGGGCGAGGAGACGAGCGCCTCGTGATTGACCGCGGTCCCGAAGCTGATCCCGCCGGACGCGGCACCGCCGACGGGTCCCGACTCGACGGTCTGGGTAATCTCGTCGTCGACGCCGCCGTCGGCCGCGACGGCCGGCACGAGTTCCGGGACGCCGACCCCGAGATTGATAACCGAATCCGGCTCGAGTTCCATCGCGGCGCGGCGGGCGATGATCGCGCGGGCATCGAGCGGACGGGCATCGCTCTCGTCGTCAGCCGGTCGCTTGATCTCGCCGCTGTAGGCCGGGTTGTAGTCCTCGGCGTACGTCTGCTGGTGGTGGCTCGGCGGCGCTTCGACGACGGAATCGACCAGCGCGCCGGGGACGGCCACGTCGCGAGCGGTGAGCGTTCCCGAAGCCGTGACGCGCTCGACCTGTGCGATCACCGTCCCACCGGAGTTGTGGGCTGCCTGAGCCATCGCCAGCGCGTTCGAATCGAGCGCTTCCCGCTCCATGGTGACGTTCCCGTCTTCGTCGGCCGTGGTCCCCCGGATGAGCGCCACATCGATCGGCACCGAGCGATAGTAGAGGTACTCCTCGCCGTCGAGAGTCACGAGATCGACGAGGTCCTCGTCGGTGACGTCGTTTGCCTTCGCTCCCTCCTGTCGCGGATCGACGAACGTCCCCAGCCCGACGTGGGTGATCGTCCCGGGTTTGCCCGCAGCGGTGTCGCGAAGCATGTGATCCATCACGCCGAACGGCAGGTTGTAGGCCTCGATCTCGTTCGCGACGATTCGCTCCATCAGGTCGGGGGTAAAGCCCCAGTGGCTCGCGATCGTCCGCTCGAGCATCCCGTCCTGAACGAGGTGTGACAGGCCACGCCCCTGTCGGTCGCCCTCCGCGGCCGGATGATACAAGGTGAGCGAGCCGGGCTGGCCGGTTTCGGCGTACCGCTCGCCGAGCGCTTCGAGGACGTACTCGGGGAGTCCGACGGCGACGAAGCCGCCGATGCCGATCGTATCGCCGTCGTCGATGCGTTCGATAGCCGCCTCTCTGGACTGCCGAACTGTCATACCTACTCCTCGCAAGGGGCGCTATTTTTAGTTACCTATCGCCGGCTCTCGAGCCGCCGCATCGACCGAAACACCGGTCTCGGAGCGTGCGCTCGGGGAGTCGATAACCCGCTGTTGCTGTTGCGCACCGAGCGGAAACGCTGGACTGTCGCTCGATCGGACGGCTCGGGACGGTGACCAGCGGAATCGTACGCTTTACTATCCCGCTCACGAAAGTCCACGTATGGAGTTGACGAACGAACAGCAACTCATACGGGACACGGTTCGAGAGTTCGTCGAGACCGACGTTCTCGAGGGGATCGACGAGCACGACGCGGACCAGACCTTTCCGGAAGACGTCTGGGACGGGCTCGCGGAGCTCGATCTGACCGGGCTGACGGTTCCCGAGGAGTACGGCGGGTTCGACGCCGACGAAGTGACGTACAGCATCGTCAACGAAGAACTGGGGCGGGGACATCTGGCGGTCGCGACGGCCCTGTCAGTCCACTGTCTGGCGACATCGTGTATCCGCCAGTTCGGAACGCAGGAGCACAAAGACGAGTGGCTGCCCGAGATGGTCGACGGCCGCCCGGTCGGCGCGTTCGCGCTGTCCGAGCCCGACGCCGGCTCGAACCCGGCGGAGATGAGCACCGAGGCCCGACTCAAGGACGGCGAGTACGTCATCAACGGGAAGAAACAGTGGATCACGAACGGCAAGCGGGCGGGCGTCGTCGTCCTGTTCGCGAAGACCGATCGCGACGATCCCGACACCGTGACGCAGTTCCTGGTGCCAAAAGACGCGCCGGGGCTGGAAGTCGGCAAGAAGGAGGACAAACTCGGACTGCGCGCCAGCGACACGACGACGTTGCTCTTCGACGACGTACGCATCCCGGAAGCGAACCGGCTGACGGAGGTCGGCGACGGACTGAAGGCCGCGTTCTCGATCCTGACAGGCGGTCGGATCGCGATCGCCAGCCAGGCCGTCGGCGTCGCTCAGGCCGCCCTCGACGCCGCCGTGAGCTACGCCAACGAACGCGAACAGTTCGGGGAGCCGATCATCGAGCATCAGGCGATCGCCCACAAGCTCGCGGACATGCAGACCGACGTACAGGCCGCACGGCTGCTGACCCGCGACGCCGCCCGAAAGAACGACGGCGGACTCGATCCGCAGGCGGCAAGCATGGCCAAGTACTTCGCGAGCGAGACGGCAGTCGACGTCGCGAACGAAGCGGTGCAGGTCCACGGCGGCTACGGCTACACCAAGGACTTCGACGTCGAACGCTACTACCGGGACGCCAAGATCACCACGATCTACGAGGGGACCTCGGAAATACAGAAGGAAGTCATCTCACGCCACCTGTCGGAGTAGCGTTACTCGTACTCGTAGAATCCGACGCCCGTTTTCTTGCCGAGGTCGCCGGCCTCGACCTTCCGTTTGAGGAGGTAGGCGGGCTTGTACCGGTCACCGAGTTCCTCGTAGAGCGTCTCGGACGCGTGGAGACAGACGTCGAGGCCGATGTGATCCGCCAGCGTCAGCGGTCCCATCGGGACGTTCGTACCCAGTTCCATCCCCGTATCGATATCCTCCTTCGAGGCGACGCCCTCGTCGTAGGCGCGAATCCCTTCGTTGATCCACGGCATCAGGATGCGGTTCGTGACGAAGCCGGGCTTGTCGTCGGCTTCCCACGTCGTCTTCCCCAGTTCTTCGGCGAACGCGTGTGCCAGGTCGGTGACTTCGTCGGTCGTCTTCTCGCCGACGACGATCTCGACGCCCTCCATGATCGGCACCGGATTCATGAAGTGCAGGCCGACGACGGCGTCCGGCCGCTCGGTCGCGCTCGCGATCGACGTGATCGAGAGCGTGCTCGTGTTCGTCGCGAGGACGGCATCGTCGCGACAGATCGCGTCGAGGTCGGCGAACACGTCGCGCTTGACCTCGAGGTCCTCGAGTGCCGCCTCGACCACGATGTCACAGTCCGCGAGGTCGTCGAGGACGGTCGTGCCGGTGATTCGATCGCGAACGTCGGCGGCTTCCGTGTCGGTCAGTTGCTCTCTGGCGACGAGCCGGTCGAGACTGTCCGCGATCGTCTCGAAGCCGTTGTCGACGTACTCCTGTTCGATATCACGCATCACAACGTCGTAGCCCGCGGTTGCGGCGACCTGTGCGATACCGCTGCCCATCGTCCCCGCGCCGACGACGCCGACGCGGTCGATCGTCTCTAGCTGTGGAGCCATCGTTCGGTGATGCTCGGACGGTCGTAGTAAAGCTCCCGACTCTCGTCAGCGGCGACGACTGTGGTCGCGCACCGATGATCGCCGTTCGACACAGCGATATCTCACGACTGGACGCACACGACGGTGTCCGTGCCGAGGCCGAAGTTCGACGACCGACCGGACGATCAGTTCTATCCGGCCGCGTGAGGCGACGCTGTCCCCGTTACAAGCCGTGTTTGTGCTGCTCTTTCTCGCGGAGTTCGACGCGGCGGATCTTCCCGCTCGAGGTCTTGGGGAGTTCCGCGGTGAACTCGATCCGGCGGGGGTACTTGTAGGGAGCCGTCTCTTCCTTCATGAACGTCTGGAGATCGTCTTTCAGTTCCGGACTCCCCTCGTAGCCGTCAGCGAGGATCACGTAGGCTTTGACGACGCTGCCGCGCTCCTCGTGGGGACTATCGACGACGGCGGCCTCGGCGACGGCGTCGTGGCTGACGAGCGCGTCCTCAACCTCGAAGGGGCCGATCCGATAGCCCGACGAGATGATGATGTCGTCGGCCCGACCCTCGAAGAAGAAATAGCCGTCCTCGTCGCGGGAGGCGAGATCGCCCGTCCGATAGTACTCCCCGGAGAACGTCTCCGCGTCGAGATGGGGCTTCTCGTAGTAGCCATCGAAGATCGCCGGTGAGTCGACCGGGACCGCGATCTCACCGATCTCGCCCGTCTCGACTTCCTCGTCGTCGTCGACATCGATGATCGTCGCGCCGACGCCGGGCGTCGGCTTACCCATGCTCCCGGGCTTGATATCGATCCCGGGATAGTTCGTCACCAGGGCGACGGTCTCGGTCTGACCGTACCCGTCCCGTGGGGTGACGCCCCAGGCGTCTCGAATGCGCTCGATCGGGTCGCGATTGAGCGGTTCGCCCGCCGAGAGCGTATCGTTGAGATCGACATCATAGCTCTCGAGGTCGGCGTTGGCGAGCATCCGGTACTGGGTCGGAACGGCACAGAGCTTGGTGACGCCCTCCGACGACAACAGTTCGAGGAAGGTGTCGGGCTCGAACGCGCCGTCGTAGATGAGCTGCGTCGCACCGGTCGTCAGCCCGACGCCGACCGGACTCCAGAACCACTTTGCCCAGCCGGTCCCGGTCGTCGCCCACAGCAGTTCGTCCTCGAGATCGGTTTCCTCGTCGATCCCCCACCAGTAGGGCGCGTTGATCCGATTGAAACAGTACTGCCAGCGGTGTTTGTGCAAGACCGGCTTCGGCTGGCCGGTCGTCCCGCTGGTGTAGTTGATCGACATCGGATCGTCGGCGGAGAGGTCGGGACCGTCGTACTCGGTCGACTGGCCGTCGATCACCGACCGGAACGTCGTCCACTGGTCGCCGTCGTCGTCTCTCCCATCGCCGTCGAGAACGATCACCCGCTCGAGGGGCGTCTCCGCGAGGATCGGTTCGACCATGTCGGTCAGCGACTCGTGGACGACGATCGTCGACGCGTTACAGTCGGTCGCCCGAAATTCGATGTCCTTCGACCGCAGCATCGACGAGCAGGGAACCAGCAGGGACCCGGTCGCGAGAGCGCCGAGTTGGACGGCGAACGCGTCGGGATGTCGCGGGAAGAGGTGCATAACGCGGTCGCCGGACCCGATGCCGAGTGCCTCGAGTCCGTTCGCGAAGCGGTTCATGCCGTCGCGGAGGGCGGCGTACGTCCGCTCCTCGCGGGCCCCGTCCTCGTCGAGAAAGCGGACGGCGACGCGGTCGCCGAACGATTCGGCGTGGTCGGCAACGACTGCGGGGATCGCGTACGATTCCGGAACGTCCCATTCGAAGCTCCCGACCGCATCCTTGTAATCTACTCCCATGGGTGGTCAATCATACCATACCGTCTTTAGTGTTTTGTCGTTCCAGATCGCATTGCCGGAGCGGACTGGTCTCGGGGCTGTTCAACCGCCGAAACCGCCGCTCGGCAATCGGGACGGAATCGATCCAAGCGGCCGGTAGCGACTCCCGCTACCACCGGGGCCGGGTCACGCGATCGACAGCAAGACTTTAGAACACTGGCAGAGATATTCACACTCATGTTTGACACTCAAGAGCTCGACGATATCCGCGAGCGGCGAGCCGAGTGGAAAGCGGAAACGCTCGAGCCGACGCTCGAGGCTCACGGCGAGCGAAAGGAGCGGTTCGCGACGGTTTCGAACCACGAGGTCGATCGACTCTACACGCCAGCGGACATCGCCGATCTCGATTTCGACGACGATCTCGGGTTTCCCGGCGAACCGCCGTACACGCGCGGTCCGTACCCGACGATGTACCGCGGGCGAACGTGGACGATGCGCCAGTTCGCCGGCTTCGGCACCGCCGAGGAGACCAACGAGCGGTTTCACTATCTGATCGACGAGGGCCAGACGGGGCTCTCGACGGCGTTCGACATGCCCTCGCTGATGGGGCTGGACTCGGATCACCCGATGAGCGAGGGCGAGGTCGGGAAGGAGGGCGTCGCCGTCGACACGCTCCGGGACATGGAGATCCTCTTCGACGGGATCGACATCGGCGCGGTTTCCACGTCGTTTACGATCAACCCCTCCGCGGCGGTCATCTACGCGATGTACATCGCGCTGGCCGACCAGCAAGGCGTTCCGCGCGAGGAGGTCCGGGGGACGCTCCAGAACGACATGCTCAAAGAGTTCATCGCCCAGCGGGAGTGGATGATCCCGCCGGAGCCCTCGCTGGACATCGTCACCGACACCATCGAGTTCGCCACCGAAGAAACGCCGCGGTTCCACCCCGTCTCCATCTCGGGCTATCACATTCGGGAAGCGGGCTCGACCGCCGTACAGGAGGCGGCGTTCACGCTCGCCGACGGCTTCGCCTACGTCGAGGACTGCCTCGATCGAGGGCTCGAGATCGACGAATTCGCACCGCTGCTCTCGTTTTTCTTTAACTGCCACAACTCCATCTTCGAGGAGATCGCGAAGTTCCGCGCAGCACGGCGTGTCTACGCTCACGTGATGGAAGACTGGTACGGCGCAGCGGCCGACGAATCGAAACGGCTCAAGTTCCACACCCAGACCGCGGGGCAGTCCCTGACCGCCCAGCAACCGCTGAACAACATCGCTCGGGTAACGATTCAGGCACTGGCCGGCGTCCTCGGGGGGACCCAGTCGCTGCACACCAACAGCTTCGACGAGGCGCTCGCGCTCCCGAGCGAGAAGGCAGTCCGCGTCGCCTTACGCACCCAGCAGATCATCGCCGAGGAGTCCGGCGCGGCCGACATCGTCGACCCGATGGGCGGGAGCTTCGCCGTCGAAACGCTCACGAACGAACTCGAGGCGGAGATCATGACGTATCTCGAGGAGATCAAGGAGATCGGCGACGGCTCGATGCGCGACGGCGTTCTCGACGGCATCGAGCAGGGCTACTTCCACCACGAAATCGGCGAGGCGAGCTACGAATACCAGCAACGCGTCGAACGCGGCGAGGAGGTCGTCGTCGGCGTCAACGAATACACCATCGCGGAGGATACCTCCCCGGAAATCCTCGAAGTCGACGAGACGACGCGCGAGCGCCAACTCGCTCGGCTCGAGGAGGTGCGGGCGGAACGCGACGACGAGGCGGTCGACGCGACGCTCGAGGCGCTGTCGGACGCGATCGACCGCGAGGAGAACGTCATGCCGTTCATCATCGACGCGGTGAAAGCGTACGCATCGATGGGCGAGATCATGGACGTGTTCGAGGAGCACCACGGATCATACCAGGAGAACATCACTCCCGTTTAACGCTCGACGACGACCCCGTGACGACCGACGGACACGACCGCGAAACCTCGGGATTCTGTCAGGACCGATCGTTTTTGCGGATGGGGAGGCCATCACGACTCGGTCTCACTCACAGTACCACCATCATCAATCGTGGACATTATTGCGGGAAACGAACACGGACGTTCGATATCGATGGCGATCCGATCGCGTTTCCCGTACGAATCGTACGCTCGCCGAGTGCTGTAGATCGACTCGATGACGGTGACCGAAAGAAGGTACCCGGAGGTCGGCACCGTCGAGAGTATTCCGGTTCCGTTCACCACCCGTAGAGCGGTGAGCGGTCAGTCAGTCAGTCAGTCGGGGATCGCGTTCTTGCACAGAAACTGCACAAAAGCTACTCGAGACGCGCGTCTAATCAGTGGGCGGACGATCGGGAGCGGCAGTATCGAGTCAGATGCTATTCGTCTCGATATAGTGGTAAATAGTCCGGCGGCTCGAGGCAGGTCGCGGACTGAACAGGGACGAACGCCCTAGCCCCGATGATCGTAGACGCGTTTGACTTTCCCGGTTTCGGTCCGCTCGATACTGCCGGGGTCGGCGATCGTGAGTCGATCCGGGGTAAAAGACAGGACGTTCGAGAGCCGACGCAGGATTCGATCGTGGAGGTCGTCGAGGTCGGTCGTCGCCTCCGGTTCCCGTTCGACGGTGAGTGTCATCCGATCGAGATTGTCCTCGCGATCGATATCGATTCGGTAAAACGGTGCGATCTCCTCGAACTCGAGGACGACATCCTCCACTTCGCTGGGGTACAGGTTGATCCCACGGACGATCAGGAGGTCATCCGCACGTCCAGTGACGTTGTCCATTCTGACCATCGTTCGACCGCAGTCACAGGTGTCGTAATTCAGCGTCGTCAGATCACCCGTTCGATACCGGAGAACCGGTAGCGCCTCTTTCGTAAGGGTCGTCAAGACGAGTTCCCCCTCCTCGCCCTCTTCGAGGGGGTCGCCCGTTTTCGGATCGACGACTTCGGGATAAAAGTGGTCCTCCCAGATGTGGAGGCCGTCCTGGGCCTCGTGACACTCCATCGAAACGCCGGGGCCGATGATCTCCGACAGTCCGTAGATGTCGACGCCGGTCACGTCGAGGCGCTCTTCGATCTCTTCCCGCATGGGGTCCGTACACGGCTCCGCCCCGAAAATGACCGTCTCGAGCGGGAGTTCGCGAACGTCGACACCCATCTCCCGAGCCGTCTCGGCCAGATAGAGCGAGTACGACGGCGTACAACTGAGCGCGTCGCTTTCCAGGTCCCGAAGCAATTCGACTTGTCGCTGTGTCTGCCCGCCGCCGATCGGAATGACCGTTGCCCCGAGTCGTTCCGCACCGTAGTGGAGGCCGAGGCCGCCAGTGAACAGGCCGTATCCGTACCCGTTTTGCAGCGTCTCGCCCGGTTCGACGCCCGCCGCACGGAGCGAGCGAGCGACCACCTCGCTCCAGACATCGATGTCGGTGTCCGTGTACCCGACGATTTTCGGCTTTCCGGTCGTCCCGGAGGAGGCGTGTATTCGCTGGAGGTCGCTCTCGTCGACGGCGAACAGCCCGTCCGGATACGCCGTGCGGAAGTCCGCTTTCGTGGTCATCGGAATCAAATCGAGATCATCGATCCCGTCGATAGCAGTCGGATCGACGCCGGCCTCGTCGAACGCCGTCCGATACAATTCGACGTTTTCGTACGCGTGTGCAACCGTCTCTTGCAGTCGGTTGTCCTGTAGCGCGCGGAGTTCGTCCCGCGAAAGGGACTCGTGACTGCTCTCGAGTGGAGTTCGTGATTGTGACATGGGTGGCGATCGTGTTCCCGGTGGTCCCGTGAATGCGTCTCGAGTTACCATACCGTACACATCCACTTATCACACAACCCCAATATATGGGTGCTATAAGTGTCCCACTGTCAGTACGGCCGCGACAGCCACTCGGAACCGAGGGCGAAACGGCTCGAGCGGGCCAGTCGCGTGACCCATACGCTTTTGTCATTCGGACGAACATACACGATATGGACCAGCTCCCGGGAGTAGCCGAGCAACGACTCATCGATACGCACGCGCATCAGCCGACGGCGGAGTTCCTGGAAGACGCCGGCGGGGAGATGATGAAAGACGCGGCCCGAAAGTTCGGCACCGACCTCGAGACGTGGGGATACGAGGAAATGCGGGCGGAATACGCCGACGCGGGCATCGGCCGCGCCGTGCTGTTAGGCTGGGACGCCGAGACGAATACCGGGAACCCGCCCGTTCCAAACGACTACGTCGCCGACGTTCGGGACGAATACCCCGACTTTTTCATCGGATTCGGAAGCGTCGATCCGCTCAAAGACGACTGTGTGGAGGAAGCGATCCGGTGCGTCGAAGACCTCGATCTCTCCGGCTTCAAATTTCAACAGATAGCACAGGGGTTCGATCCGTCCGCTCCCGAGTACGAGGATCTGTGGACGACGATCGAAGACCTCGGAGTGCCGGTCGTCTTCCACGGCGGCAACTCGACGCTCGGTGCGTGTTCGGCGGGCGGACGCGGGTTGAAGGTTAAACACGGGAATCCGTTGCTCATCGACGACGTCGCCGCCGAGCATCCGGACCTGGATATCCTGATCGCACATCCGGCGTTCCCGTGGGAGGCGGAGCAACTCGCGATCTGCCAACAGAAAGGAAACGTCTATATGGATCTCTCGGGGTGGCTGCCGAAGTACATCGACGAGCAGGTACTGCAGTATGCGGGCTCGGTCCTCAGTGACAAGGTCATGTTCGGGACGGACTACCCGATGATCCACCCGGACGAGTGGCTCGAGTCGTTCGCCGCTCATACCGACTACGACGAGGCGACCCAGCGGCGACTGCTCTTCGAGAACGCGGCGGAGTTTTTCGGACTCTAGGTCACACTGGGGCGGGACAGTCACGGGCGCGATCCTTTCTTGTACTGGCCGTTCGGTTCTCCCGAGACCCGGCCGCAACCGGTCCGGATCGCATTATAAAGCCACCATATGTAGTTGTGAATCTATATTGGGACTCCCACACACCATTCGGTCAACGACGAATTCGCACGCCAGAACCGCGGGAATGAGCGTCCGTCTCGGGGCGGATCGTCCCGCTCAGAACGGGGGACGATCCGGGATGCCGGTGCTGAGCCGGGAACCCCGCCGAGCGGCTGGTTTATTCTTACAACAATAGGAACGTAAGACGATCATCGGCGTAACAACTACCGGTTCGGTGATCCGTGGCTGCGAGCCGAACCCACCCGCCCGACCGGTCGACGCCCGAACGGACAGTTCACCGAGGACGTACCGATGGCCCCTTTGATGAGGACAGGACCAGCCATCGCGAAAGAATCGAGGCGACGGTGAAAGCGGATACGCTTCGATCGGACCGTCGATCCGTCTCCGAGTTACTCGTCCGTCACGTGGATCGTCTCCTCGACGACCATTCGCGGCCCAGCACCGACATCGATGAATTCGGCAGCGTCATCCATGACATCCGTTCCGACAGCCGAGGCGAACGCCTCGTTCATCGCTTCGACGCTCTCGAAGGAGAGGTTGAGAACGCCGTCGTACTCGGCCTCGTCCGGTTCCGTCGGGACCGACGTGCTGTAGCGTTTCAGTCCGGGGAGCTGCGCCGCGATCGCCACGTGCTCTCCTCGCCAGCGGTCGACGAATTCCTCGTGGGTGTAGCCGTCCGCTCTGATGAGGACATCGACTACCGTTATCATGCATGTCACCTCTCACGGTCCGACGACTTTGCTCTATCGGTAGGACCGGTCTCACCGCACGTTCCGAACGGCGGGTCCGGAAACCATGTCCGACCGGGCCGAGTCGGCTGTAAACACACGAGTCGATATCCGCAGCTCCACGGGACACTAGCCGAAAAGATCCCTGAACAAGGCAGCCTGCGCTCGGCGAAGTCGTTCGAGAAACGCCGACTTGCTAATGCCGATCGCATCGGCGACGTCGCTCGCATCCGCCTCTCGAGGGACGGTAAAGTAATTCAGTTCCAGGGCGTACTGGATGCTCTCGACCTGGGTGGGTGTGAGATCCCATCGACTGGCGACCGGTTCATCGTCCTCGCCGTGGAGTTGATAGATGCGTTCCAACCGAACGCCGACCGTTTCGCCGGCTGTTTCCATGACGCCGTCGAGGACATCTCGACCGACGACCGCCCCGGTTAACAGCGCTTGGCCGGCCCGGTATTCGATGGAGTCGACTAGCAGGCCGGCGCTGATGAGTTGGTGGATAATACAGGGCTGTTTCGACAGACAGCGGAAATTATCCCGGTTGTCCGTTCGCGAACGGTGGAGGTACCGTATTCGGTCGTCACCGTCGAGCGTTTCGGCGAGTTCGTCGTGCGGCGAGGCACTGAACTGCAACAGCACGTTCCCATCGCTTCGCAACTGCGGTGGCTGGGCAACGATATCCGTCCCCGTCACCCGCGTCGCCTCCGCGAGCGGGCAGTCGTCACCCGTGATACGGAACTCGACGATCAGACAGTCACTGATCATTACACGTCGGTACAGCGGACCCAAATATAAACCCCCGACATACGCGGGTCAACCGGTAAGGTACCATACCACGATACATCGCGTATGGACCTCGAGACAGTCATGGAACGGGCAGGGCCCAGGGAGTTCGGGCCGGGGGACGAACTACCCGAAAAATATCGCAAAGCCGCGACTCGAATGATCCAATTTCACGCCAACAGCGAAGTCATGGGCGGGTACCTCGATAAGACGTTTACGCGAAAGGCACCCTCGCTCGATCGAAAACTGGCGAACACGGCGAAAGTGCAGGACGAAATCGGCCACGCACAGTTGCTCTATCGCGCTGCCGAGACGCTGGATGTGAAAACGCGAGCGGAGATGCTCGACGAACTCGCGACCGGCGAGGGGAAGTTCTTGAACTGCTTTCACTATCCCGTCGATTCGTGGTACGAGGCACCGATGATCGACTTCTTCGTCGATGGCGGTGCGATGCGTCGGCAGGCGACGCTGAAGTCGACCAGTTGGACGCCGTACGCACACGCGATGGATAAGGTCTGCTTCGAGGAGGGGTTCCACGTGAAACACGGCGAGTCGATCCTCCGAGAGCTCATGAACGGCTCCAAGGCGACCCAAGAGCGCATGCAGGAGACGTTCGACGTGTGGTGGCCGCGCATCCTCCAGTTCTTCGGCCCGACGAACGACGAGAGCGTACACGACGACTTCGCCCAGGCCGTCGGCCTCAAAACGGCGACGAACGACGAACTCCGAACGTCGTTCCTCAATATGTATATCCCCAAGGCCGAAAAGTACGGGTTGGAGATTCCGGAGTATCCCCGTATTTACGAGCGGGACGACGGAACGATGGCCGTTCGTGAGGACGACCTCGACTGGAAGGAGTTCTGGACCATCTCGAGGAACGAATACGAGGGTTCGACCGAACAGATCGGCTCGCGTCGTCGCCGGCAGGACGCGGTCGAATGGGTACGCGAATCGCTTGAGACGTGGGAGTCCAGTGCCGGACCGACCCCACAGACGGCCGATTAAAACCGATGATTTGGGAAGTATTCAGACAGGAGGAACCGGGCGACTCCCACGAGCACGTCGGCAACGTCCACGCACCGGATCGCGAAATGGCTACGCTGTTCGCCCGGATTCAACACGCCCGGCGAATGCAAACGAACTCCCTCTGGGTCACGCCACGGGACGAGATCGGAGAGGTCACCGCCGAAGAAGCCGCGTTCGGCGGTCGAACCGACAAATCATACCGCTGGGCGATGACGTACAACGACATCGACGCCTCGTTCGCCGAGGAAGTCGCTGACAGTGAGTCCGAACAACGCGAAGCGGCCCGCAAGCGCCGGGAGGCGCTCCGAGAGGAGGAGAACGAAGCATGAGCGAGACACCGCGACCCGACACCATCGACCGACGGGAACTATCGGCCGAACAGCAGGCCGCAGTCGAGGAGTTGCTCTTCCGACTGGCCGACGACGAATTCGTCCACGCCGAGCGCCTGACCGAGTGGCAGATTTACGCCCCGACTCTCGAGTCTGACCTCGCGATCGCCAACATCGCACAGGACGAGTTCGGTCACGCTCGCCTGTGGTACGACCTGCTCAAGCAACTCGGGTACACGGAGCCGGAGTGTATCTGGGAACGGGACCCAACCGAGTGGACTCACAGTCTACTCGTGGAACGTCCCTTCGATGCGGGCGACTGGGGTGACGCCGTTCTCCGGGGCTATCTCTACGACGTCGCCGAACGGATTCGACTCGAGGCGGTCGCCGACACGAGCTACGCACCGCTGGCGGATCGCGTCGGGAAAGCCCTCGAGGAAGAGGCGTACCATCGGGAACACGCCACCAACTGGTTGGAGCGGCTGACTGCGGACGACGATGGGCAGGCCCGGATGCAGGACGCGCTCGACGACCTCTTTCCCGCTGCGCTATCGCTGTTCGATCCCGGGCCGCGCGAGGACGATATCGTCGCGTTCGGGTTCCGGACCGAATCGCTCGCGGCGATGCGTACCGAGTGGCTCGAAACGATCGGGCCGTCGCTGGAGGCGCTGGGGCTGGCCGTCCCCGACCCTGACGAGGTGGCGCAATCGAACGGTCGCGGTCGCTATGGGACGCACACCGATGCGTGGCACGACCTCTACGACGAGGTCACGGCGACGTATCGCGAGGTCGATTTCGAAACGCCCGTCGAGCTCCGCGCGACGGAGGAATGACGATGCCGACGAACACACCGACGGAGTCCGAGGCCTGCACCTTCACCGAGTTCAGCGACGGGGACCCGTCCAGCGAGTATCCCAAAACCGGATCGGAGGCGGACGGCATCGAAGCCGAAGTCTGGAAGGCCCTCTACGAAGTCGAGGACCCCGAAATGCCCGTCAGTATCGTCGATCTCGGGCTGATTTACGACGTCGACATCGAGGACGGTCGCTGTGGCGTGGCGATGACGCTCACCTACACGGGCTGTCCCGCCCGAGAGATGTTGCTGAACGACGTGAAATGTGCGGCCGAAACGGTCCCGGAGGTCGACGAGGCGACCGTCGAGCTTCGGTACACGCCGGCGTGGAACGTGAACATGGTAACCGAGGACGGCAAAGACAGCCTTCGGGACTTCGGGCTGAGCGTATGACGGAGAACGATCCGAGCACGACGACGACCGGCGAAACCGACGCACGGTGTCCCTACTGCGGGTCGGCGGAGACGAGACGCGACCATCCCAAGGGACCCTCGCTCTGTCGATCGATGTACTTCTGCGAGAACTGCCAGCAACCGTTCGAGAAGTTCGCCTGAGCGCGTTCCGCTACTGCTTCGTTTTGATCAGGAACTTCATATCGCCCTGGAAGACGACGGTTCCGTCTTGATTGGTCATCTCCGTATCGAGCACGACCAGACCGACATCGTCGCGGTCCCCGATTTCCTTTGTCTCGTCGACGACGATCTCGAGCGAGATCGTATCGCCGATGTGGACCGGCTCGGGCAGGTCCATGTAGTTCATGCCGAGGAAGGCGTAGGCCGTTCGTTCGACGATACCCGTTCGGTAGACGAACCCCGTCGCATGGACGAACGTCATCGGTCCGTGTGCGATGCGCTCATCGAAGTCCTGCTCCGCCGCGTACTCCTTGTTCGTGTGGAGTTCCGTCCAGTCACCACTCAGCGCCGAATGCATCACGAAGTCCGATTCGGTGACCGTCCGACCGACGCTCACGAACTCCTGACCCGGCTCGAAGTCTTCGAAGTGATGTGGCTCGTAACTATAGGCCATGATCGTAGTACCGAAGCATCACGTAAATAAGTTGCTTCGATTGAACGACTGCGATTCCGACGGTCGAGAGACGCCAGCGGTGTTATGGACCGCAGGAAGGGCGATCCCGCCATCGGACCGCAACGAAGCGCCGTCGTGAGTGGCGTAACCGGAATGGTATCACGACCCACTATTAAAACCACGATATGTCGTGGGGAGAGTATAACCGATTCGACCGTCTATTCACAGTCGAACGATACGCGGCCGCCCCCTCGGGCCAGCGAGCCGTCGGCTTACAGTTACGAGCATATGATTGTAATGAGTAGACGACTGACATCGAGTCAAACCGCGTCGAAGACGCCGTGACCGAACGCATGTCTTCCATCGACCGACCGGACGGGAAGTCGGCGATCGGCCATCGACAATGAGCCGACTCACGTACCCGTCGGACCTTGATCTCGAGTCGAACTGGGCGTCCGGCGAGATCGTAGCTAACGGCTGTCGACATCGGTTCGTGAAGGCGGGTACGGGAGCGGGGCCGCCCGTGCTGTTTGCACACGGGTTCACGGACAATTGGCAGTGTCTCTCGCCGCTCGCCGCACGGTTCGCCGACGAGCACGAGGTGATACTGTACGATGCCCGAGGCCACGGGTTGAGCGAAGCCCCAGGGACGGGCTACGACGCGGACACGATGACCGACGATCTGCTGTCCCTCTGTGACGCCCTGAACGTCGAGCGCCCCATCCTGTACGGGCATTCGCTCGGTGCGGATTCGCTCGCTCGTGGCGCTGCCCGGGGTGGGCTCCAGCCTCGAGCGCTCGTGTTGGAGGACCACCCCGCACAGCTGTTCGAAGCGCTCGGGGAGGATCACCTCCCGAACAAACGAAACCAGCTCGACCGGTGGAGTACCGCCACTCACGAATCGCTCCGCGACGAATTCGAACCACAGTATCCCCGTTTTGCCGACGTACTGGCCACCGCTCGAAAGCAAGTGCGATCTCAGGTACTGGGGATTACGAAGCGTGGGTTCGAGCCGTTAGAAACCGTCCTCCCGGAGCCACCCTGTCCGGCGCTACTCCTTCGTCCCGACCCCGCCGTCGCGTCCTACGCGGCTCCCTCACGGGACCGACGATGGGCAACCGAAACAACCACAGTCCGAAGCGTCGACGGCGCGGGACATACGATCTTCCGGGATCGTCCGTCCGTCTGCCTCGAACTGCTCGAGGAGTTCCTCGCCGAACGGGACATCGGCAGATAGAGCCCGGAGACAACGCCGTCGCTGTGAGAATACCGAATCCCGCACGGGAACCAAGCGACCGGTACTCGCCACCGGAAGCGAGCGTGGTCGCGGGCACGATCGGTGCCTGCCCGCGGAACCGACGACCCACGACCGACGTCAGGGGGTCGCTCTCACGAATCGTGCTCCACGAAGGCGTCACCAGCAGCTTCGGCCATCTCTTTCGCTTCGATATGCGAGTACGATGTCCGGACCACTGCCTCGCTGTTATCCAGCAGACGAGCGGCGGCGGTAAAGCCATGCTGTCGAACCATCACCTCGCCGACGCCGCGACGTCCACCGTGGGGGACGAGATAGCCGTGTTCGTCGTCGAGGTCTATTTCCGCCGCATCGCACAGGCGGCGCATGATCCGACGAGCGCCATCGGTGTTGATCGAGGAGGGTGTCAGTTCGTACTCGCGAAGCGCGTCGAAAACGTCCGACTGACCGGTACAGCCCTCGACGAAGCCCTCGATCTCGTCCGCTGACCAGCCGTGTGTGTCCCGGAGTCCCGTTCGGAGCGTCTCGTACAGCGTCGGGAGGTGGAACGTCGGAAACACCGGCCAGTCATCTCCGGCAGGATCGAGTATTCTTCTGTATCGCGACATGGGCTTTATAGCCTGCTCGGTCAGCGATCGATCGGACCAGTCTTGCTTTTTCGCGAGGACGGTCATCGTCCGATCCGCAAGCGAGACATCGCCCCACTCGAGGCCGTTTCGACGGTCGTCCTTCGGGTCCGCGAAGATCTCACCGCCGCGAACGCCGGCGTAACAGAGGACGTACACGAGCGCCCGATCGCGAAACTCCTGAATCGCGTCGCACCCCTTCTCGTCGGCGGCCTCGTGTGCTCGTTCGTCGACGTAGCGCGTGATCCGGGTCCGATGATCGTCCGTCCACGACTGTTGCTCACCGGATCGTCGGCCGTCGGTTTCCGGAAGGGGTTCCGTCGCGACGTTCCGCTGGGCGTAGTTCGCCTCGAGGAGTCCCTCGCGAACACACCACCCGATATAGGCACTGACGTGTGCGTAATAGGTTCGAACCGTCCCCGGTGCGAGGTTCCGTCCCGCAAGCGCTCGGGCGTACCGTCTGAACGTTCGTTCGTCCAGTTCCTCGAACGTCACGTCCGATCCAGTCTCCACCTCGAGCCAGTCGAGGAAGTCATCAATACAGCGCTCGAGGTTCCGTCGATAGTTCCCGCTCCCCTCGCCGCCCTTCGCTTTGGACCGCAGGAACGCGGCGAGCGGCTCGGCGACCGTCGTCGATTCGGCCGTCACGCTCGGTCACCCTCGGGAACCGGGTTCGTGCTTGATTCCATCGTTCGTGATTCACGGAGGGCGTGGACGTTCATAAAACTACACGTGATTATCTCACTAATCAAGTGTGAACCGCAGAAGCAGCAATTCCGGTAATATCAGCAGTATAAGTGTGCTGTGGATGGGTATTTCGATTTTGTGAACCAATATCCGCTATACAAAACATGAGAGAATGGAAGCTGAGAGTCGTGCATGGAGCACGATTTTCGAATCGACATCAATCGCAGCGTAGAGCCACGCTTTCTCTTCGTTTCCGAGTTGAATCTGTTTCTCATCGACCGCAACACCGTCCGGTTGTACTGTGAAGTCTTGCTCGTAATAATCAGCGTAGGTTTGGTACCAGTGCTGAATCGTGGCTCGGCGTCGTTCGACGCCGAACTACTCACAGAGGTCTCGACACTCCGCTAACGAGGCTGCTCCAGCATGGGCAGCGCACGCCAGCCTGATCAGCCAGGCTGGCGTTCGCGTCCGATCGGTATCCAAACATTCCACATCAGAAGAACCCGTTACATCGACGTGGAGTTCTTTGAACAGCATGTTCCCATTTCCCTCGAAGAACTCCGCTCAGTTCAACCTCAATCCAGCAGTGCCCCACTTTGAGTACTGCACTTTGTCGGTCGGCAGAGAACTCAATAGCTCCTCGGAGCACTGCTCAAGAAATGTTTAACCAATTAGGCAGTCAATCCCCTATAACTGTGCTCGATCTCGCTGGCGAACTGGACGATCCAATCCGCGTCCTCTACGTGAACTCCGATCCCGCGTTCGCGGAGTTGGTCCAAACCAAGTTACAACAGACGAGTACCGAAATCGACTATCGATCTGCGAACGGTATCGACGAGACAATCCACAATCTGAGTGCGGGCCGAATCGACTGTATCGTCACGGCATACTCGCTCGAAGATTCAGACGCTATCGAGCTTACGGAGTCGATTCGGCAGCAGAACGATGAAATTCCGATCATCCTCTTTACCGGACAAGGGAGCGAGGAAATCGCGAGCAAAGCGACTCGTGCGGGCGTGTCGGACTATCTGCCAATACGGTCGGAACGTGATAACTTCACACTACTTGCGGCCCGTATTCGAACACTTGCGAGCGCTGCACGGAAACAACAGGAGGCCGAGCAAACGAAACGCCGCTTTCGACGAACGCTCGAACGCGCTACTGACGCGATTTACGCTGTCGATGGCGACTGGCGCATCGAGTATATCAACGAAAAAATGGCCGAGCGAGTCGATCGTGAACCAGAGGCGGTCGTCGGCGGAATCCTCTGGGAAGAGTTCCCGTCGATCGTCGGGACGGAACTCGAAGAGAGATATCGAACGGCGGTGGAAACCGGAGAGTCCGTGTCGTTCGAACAGCGTCTGGGAGAGCCGTTCGACTACTGGGTCGAAGTGCGAGCGTTCCCAGATGACGACGGCTTGACCGTCTTTTCACGCGAAATTACTACTGAGCGAGAACGAAAACTGGAGCTAGAGCGCAGTGACGCGATTCTAGAGAACATCCACGATGTCGTGTTCATACTCGACGAACAGGGTGATATCGAATTCGCGAATACGGCTGCGAAGCAGTTGTTAGCAGGAGATCGATCGGCCCAGCTCACGGGACAACAGCTTGAAACGGTCGTCGGTGGCCGCATTAGCGAGTTCGATGCAACGCGATTCTCCCGGGCAGTCAAATCGGGACTCGACGGGATAGAGGGCGATAGTGGTTTCACTGGTCTGGACGATGCAAACCTGCAACTCAACATTCTGTCCGGGGCCGGTGAACGAACGCTCGACGTCCAGATCACGCCGTTCCAGAGTCAAAAGAACAAGCAAGTGCTCGTCGTCGCTCGAGACGTTACCGAACAAAGCGAGGTGAAGCGTCAATTGGAACGAGAGCGAGACGCACTCCGAGACCTCCAGACCGTCATGGGAGAAAGCGATATCTCGGTCGAGTCACGGCTCCAGAGCCTATTGGAAGTCGGCTGCCAGACTCTCGGGCTCGAAATCGGAATCGTCTCACGGATCCAGGAGAGCGACTACACAGTCCAAGCAGTTCACGCACCAGCGGCCGATATCGAAGCTGGTGATCAGTTCGATCTCGAGGCGACGTACTGTGCGGAAGTCGTTAGCACGGATTCGGTCTGTTCGTTCGCAGACGCCGTGAGCGACGGAAAAGAGGCCCACCCTGCCTATCGTGAATTCGAGTTAGAGTCGTACATCGGCGTGCCTCTCGTCGTTGATGATACCCGTTATGGGACAGTCAATTTCTCGAGTCCAACGACGCGAGTCGCTCCGTTCGGAGCGCTTGAACGAACGTTCGTCGAGTTGTTAGCGAAACTCGTGAGTGCCGAAATTTCACGCAGTCGTGACCGTGCCAAACTCGAGCGCCAAGAGTTCCTGTTCGACCGCGTCCAGAATATTGCGGATGTCGGTATCTGGGAGTACTACCCATCGAGCGGCGAGCTCACATGGTCTGATGGGGTCCGCCAGATACACGGTGTCGACGAGAACTACGAGCCATCACTTGAGGAGGGGCTCGAATTCTATCATCCTGACGACAGGGAGATGATTACCGCAGCAGTCGACCAGGCAATCGAAGACGGGGAACCGTACGACCTTGACCTCCGGATCGTGCGCACCGACGGGGAGGTGCGTGATGTTCGGGCGTGGGGAGAATACGTCGACGACACACAGCGCGGCGACTCAGCACTTCGGGGCGTTTTTCAGGACGTAACGGAGCGAGAAGCGGAACGCCGTGAGTATCGAAAACTCGCGGAGGAATACGAGGCGTTGCTCGAAACATCCGGAGACGCAATATTCCTGCTCAATGTCGATACCGCTGGTGAGAACTCGTCGTTTGAGTTCGCCCGGCTCAGTCCCGGATACGAGACACAGACCGGACTCACAACTGAGGAAGTTCGCGGCAAGACGCCGCAGGACGTGTTCGGCGACGAACAGGGTTCTGAACTCGAAGCCAATTACACTCGCTGCGTCGATCAGCGTGCGCCAATCTCGTATCGTGAAGAACTCGATATCGGTGACGATGCTCGGTTCTGGGAGACGAGCCTCGCACCGGTCGTTGTCGATGGCGAGACCGTTCGCGTTGTGGGCATCGCTCGAAACGTCACCGAGCAGGTCGAGCGAGAGAGCGAACTCGAAGCGACGAACCAGCGACTCGAATCACTCATCGAGGCCACGCCACTCACCGTGATGGAGATCGACACTGACGGCACCGTCATTCGTTGGAACGGTGAGGCTGAAAATATGTTCGGCTGGTCGCGGGAAGAAGTACTTGGCGAGTTCAATCCGATGGTCCCGGACGAGCAGGAGGCCGAGTTTGCATCACACAAGCAGCGCGCCCTGAGCGGCGAGCGAATTCGGGCGAAGGAGATACGCCGGAAAACGAAAGACGGAGACGAGTTGGACCTGCTCCTGTCGGTCGCGCCGATTACAGATTCCGACGGGGAAACCACGAGCATCCTTGCCGTCTTGGAGGATATTACTGAACAGAAACGGTTGGAAACCCGCCTTCGGTCGCTTCAGGAGACTGCACAGCAGCTTAGCGGCGCTGAATCAAGTGAAGAGATCGGAGCTATTGCCGTTAATGCGGCAGCCGAGATAATTGATCTTAATATTACTGGAATCTGGGAATACGACGAGCGAGAGGACGCACTCGTCCCAATCACAGAGACTCCCGCAGCACGAGACCTATTCGACGTGTCTCCCAGATTCACTCCTGGGGACGGTCTCGCTTGGGACGCGTTTGAGTCCGGAGAAACCCAGGTATATCATGACATCCGGACCGAGGGTCAATCCCACAACCCGAACACGGAGATCCAAAGTGAGATTCTCGTCCCACTAGGAGAGTATGGGCTCATCTCGACAGGATCAATTTCCACACAGGCCTTTTCTGAGACAGACATCGATCTGTTTCGGATTCTCGGTGCGACTGTCGAGGCAGCACTCGCACGAGCGAGTCGAGAAGAGGAGTTACATCGGCAGAACGAGCGACTGGACCAGTTCGCGAGCGTCGTTGCCCACGACCTGCGGAACCCGCTCTCAGTCGCAATGGGGTTTCTCGAAGTCGCAGAGGAGACCGGGAACGAGGAGCATTTCGAAGAGGTCGAATCTGCACACGCCCGAATTGAACGACTCATCGAAGACCTCCTTACGCTGGCACGTGGAGAGACGACGATCGGGGATAGAGAAGAGATTAACCTCAAGAGAATTACCACCGAGGCATGGGGATACGTCGATACCAACGACGCAACGCTTACAATTGCAGATGAAGTCCCGACAGTGACCGGCGACGCAGGACGTCTGACACAGCTCTTTGAAAATCTCTTTCGGAATGCAGTCGAGCACGGTGGTGCCGACATTATAGTGACCGTGGGTCGACTAGACGAGGACGACGGATTCTACGTTGAGGATAACGGCAGCGGGATTCCGCAGGAGAAGCAAGACAAAGTATTCAAGCACGGTGTTACGTCCAGTGAGGGGGGTACCGGATTCGGGCTCTCAATCGTGGCCGACATCGCGAAGGCACACGGCTGGACGGTTTCGGTGGCAGACGGAACCGATGGCGGGGCACGGTTCGAGTTCAAGCGGTCGAAATAGTACTGGTTGTCAGTGAGCAAACCGTGCCCGCGGCCTATGCATTGAGGAGGCCAGTCTCAACTACCATGAGAGATATGGAAGTTGAGTCCACAGCGGGTTCAGCGGGCCTGAAATCCGTGGTTTCGGACGAATTTGATCACGAAAATGCTGTCTCGTGTCCCACCCGTGGAGTCCTTGCAGGACGAACAGTCGGGTGTCCATCTCATAGCGTGTCGAACGTGCGTACCGGTCGTAGGCCTCGAAGCTGAAGTAGGCCAGTGGAAGTGTGGGGACGAACTGGTCAACGAATCATGATCGGGATATGTAAACCAGGTTTCCGAGACGAGCCGACCATCCGAGTGAAATCCGGCCAGTGTGGTCCGATTGTAGTATCGAAAGATTACACGCCGGGACGTAGAGGTCGAAGCCACAGAATTGGTGTTAGCAGCAGTCGCTTCCAGCGCCGCAGACATCACCGTACTCGAGGCCGATCTCGTCGCTGATCGCTTCATTACACTCGATTAACAGCGACTCGAACTCAGCCGCCGTTGCCTCCGATTGTGCTACATCGAGGTCCTTACCGAGCGCTTCAGCCGCGGCCAGAACTTCATCGTCAGAGGTACTCAACAGCACCCACCTCCCAGAGACTGCGCGAATTCCTGCCTGATTTGTTCGCTGATGACGTCGTTCGTCTGCTCGAGGAGGGCGACGAGTTCCTCCTGTGCTGCCCGGTGCTGTTGGATGGTGTCGTTGTTCGAGACTTCGGTCTGTAGCTCCTGTAATTCGCTCATGACCGACGAGTCGAACTCGTCCGCTTGCAGTTCCTGTTGTTTTTGCTGGTACGCTTCGAGTAGGGACTGTGCATCCTCGTCGGCCTCGAGTCGTTCGCTCGCGTCCACGAACTGCTGATAGGTCGCTGAGTCGCGGAGCGCCTCGATGAACGCCTGAAGCGACTCCTCGACGGCCGGCTCTTTCGACACGGTTTCGCTCACGACGCCGTCACCTCCGGTTCCGTCTCCTCCGTGATGTCGTCCAGCCCGGTGATTTCCGCACCGAACGCGCGCAGTTCCTCTAGTCCGACCGGCTCGTCCTGACGCAGCGGGGCGAGCATCATCGGTACGTCGAAGCGATCGCTGATCTCGCCGAGGTACTCCTGCTGCTGGGCGCGGCGCTTCTCGAAGAAGGCATTGTCGCCGTACTCTTCGGGGAGCAGGTAGTTCGCGACCACCAGCGAGGTCTCGATCCCGACCTGATCCTCGAGATCAGCGGCGGCCCGGTAGGCCTCCATCATCGGGGTGTACTCGGGGTACATCACGAATGCAAAGGTGCTCCGTTCGGGGTCCTTCATCGTCTCGATGACCTCGTCGTACTGGTCGCCTTTCGCGGGTGCGGCACCCTTCGTCAGCGAACCGAGGTCCATGAACCCTTTCCAGTCGGAGGGTAATTCGAGCAGTCGGAGTGTGTGCCCAGTGGGGGCGGTGTCGAAGACGACGACATCGTAGCCGTCCTCGTCGAAGTAGCTCACGAACTTCTCGAGGGCGGCCATCTCTTCGGCACACGGTGACTCCAGTTCCTCTCTGACGTTCGCGATCGCCGCATCCACGTCGATCTGGGTGTCCTCCTTGTCCTCGTACATCTCGGTGACGTGGTCGAGGACCTGCGTGCGGTACTCTTCAAGCGCTTTCTCCTGGTCGATCCGCGCCGCGTCGAGGTTCGCCTGGCCAACCGAGGTCGGCTCGTGGCCGACCCGTTCGCCGAAGATGTCCTCAAGGTGGGCAGCCGGGTCGGTTGTGACGACGAGCGTTTCGTGGCCCGCTTCGGCGAGCTTCGTCGCCGCCGTCGAAGCGATCGTACTCTTGCCGACGCCGCCCTTGCCGGTGAAGAAGAGATACTGCGTCTCGTCGCCCGGTCGAAGCTGGTCGGCGACTGCTTCGGCGTCAGCCATCGACTCAAAGTCGATCGCAGTTTCGGTGTCTCCGTCCGTCGCCGTCCCGACATCGACGGTCGCCTCGTCGCCGTCGTAGAGGACGCCGCCGACATCCGCGAGTAGGTCGAGCCCTGCAATCTCGCCGGGCTGGAGTGGATACGTCGCCATCGCGTCGGCGTCGAAGTCCGTCCGTGCGCGCTCAATGACGGCCTGCTCGTCTTCATGCTTTCCCTCGAAGAACGGATCTTCACACACCGAATCGGGGAGGTAGCCGTTGATGATCAGCAGCTGGGACTCGATCCCGAGGTCGCCAAGATCGCTCGCGCTGCGTTCGATCTCGTCGATCGAAGAGTCCTCGGGCTTGCCGACGAACGCGAAGGAGGTACGCTCGTCGTCCTGAAGGGTGTCGATGGCGCGCTCGTAGTCCTGTTTGCGCTCTTCCATCGAGGCTGCCGGCCCGATACAGGTCGAGCCGCCCTTCTCCAGTTCGGCGTTCCAGTCGGATGGGAGCTCCATCAACCGAATAGTGTGACCGGTCGGCGCTGTATCGAAGACGACCACATCGTACTCGGGGCTATCCATGAAGTCGACGAAATTGTCGAAGGCAGCGATCTCTTCGACACATGGGCTGTTGAGTTGCTCTTCGACTGTTTCGAGTTGCTCGTCGTCGAGCAACTGTCGCATCGGCTCGATCGTTTCCTGCCGGTACTCCTCGGCGGCGGCATCCGGATCGATCTCGATGGCCGAGAGGTTCTCGATGTCGTCGATAGCGGTGACTTCGTGACCGATATCCTGCCCAAAGATGTCCGAGAGGTTCGGCGCAGGGTCAGTCGTCACCAGTAGCGTCTCGTAGTCGTTGTCTGCGAGCCAGGTCGCCGTCGCACAGCTTACGGTACTCTTACCGACACCGCCTTTGCCGCTGAAAAAGACGAATTCGGTCTCCTCGTTCGTCGGCTCTACGACCGCTCGTGCGTCGGTGGGCGTCGTGCTCATGGGTTAGGCCTCCTGGGTCGGGGTGGCAGCGTCGAGTGCTGCCGCAAGTTCGTCGTATGAGAGGTACTCGGACTTGGCGACAATTTCGTCGTCGACGACAGTGATCGGCAAAATCGAGGGACCGTGTTCCTCGACCAGATCGGAAATGGGCTGCGTCTCGAGGAACTGGTCGATGTTGTGCTGCATGTTCGCCCGTGAGACGTCGACGTTCTCGAATTCCGCTTCGAGCTGGTCAAGAGCGGCGCTTACTTCGACGAGTTCTTCGTCGGGATCAGGACCACAAACGCCAGTGGAACAACACATCGCTTCTTCGTACAGGGTGAGTTCAGTCATTGATCGGAAAAGAGGATTTGCTCAATTGTCTGGTCAACGGTTCGGCGGTCACCGGTCAGATAGTAGCCGTAGTTCCATCGCATTCAATTGAGGGATTGTTCAAACATAGTCATAAGCTCTTCGGCTCGCACAGACGTATTCAACACTCGAGTCGAAACGGACGCACTACAAGAACGCTTTAAGACGCTGAATCGATGTGTTGTTGTCGATAGAGTTCTCAGCACTATCTTACAGAGTTCTAAAGTGACAGCGTTGCTATTGAGTGTGCCCTGTGCGGGGGATACTTCATAATACTTAATCCGCTATCTGCTCAATCGATGTGTATGTCATCGACCGAGCGACTACAGCGATACCTCGCCGACGAACGAGGTGGGTGTGGCGACGATGAAGTATCCCGGCGTCTGGCGGAACTCGAAGAGATCGACGCGGCCGCAGGCGGACCTGCGCTGGACGAGGACGTTGGCTTGCTATCGGCGCTCGCGAACGAAACCCGGTACAAGATCATTCGTATCCTCCACATCGCCGGCGAAGAACTCTGTGTCTGTGAATTTGCGCCGCTACTTGACGTCAGCGACAGCGCAATCAGCCATGCGCTGTCCCAACTCACCGACGCTGGACTTATCACTCGCCGAAAAGATGGGAAGTGGCGGAAATATCGAGCGACAGCGCGTGCCAATGCCGTCCTCGTCGCCCTCGACGGATCGCGGAAGCTGTGATCGGAAACAGAAGCGATCGACACAGTCCGTCTATGAACGACTTCCCCACTGTTCGGACAAACTACATCTTCGGGGTAGCTGTCAGTGACCGATAATAGCCAACGTTCGATATGATGACTAGTGAGAGGTATATAGTGGAAAAGAATCCTCATAGGAGCGCTTAACTCGATATAAAAGGAGAGATCGTCTATGGATACGGCATCACCGGTGACATTTGGATTTGTGTGTGTACAGAATGCGGGGCGAAGCCAGATATCGGCTGCGTTCGCCGAGCGGGAACGTGATCGCCGGAAATTAGGTGACAATATCGAAATCCTTACCGGCGGTACACACCCGGCTGAAAGCGTTCACGACGAAGTGATCACGGTCATGCGAGAGCGAGATATCGATCTCTCGAACCGGACACCACGGGAGGTCTCGACTGACGAACTCGAATCGTGCGATGTCGTCGCCACGATGGGCTGTTCGACACTGGAACTGGACGCGGAGAACGTCGAGGTTAGAGACTGGGCGTTAGACGATCCACACGGACAAGACCTCGATACTGTCCGCGAGATTCGTGACGACATAGAGCAACGCGTCGAGATGCTGTTCGACGAGTTCTATCCGGACGAACCGTAGCGTAGGCGTAATCGGAGGGTTCGTTCGGCCCTCCGATCGCACAATTCCCAACTGGGCAAGGCTGCCAGTACGTTTCGGTTAGCTAGGGATCTTGTGGCGGCTTCCGGGCCTCGATAGTGGCCGAGACGAGATAGTCACCGAGGTCGCGATCGGCGTCCCAATCACTGATGAACTCGGTGCTCTCATCTTTGGGCGCGATCTCGATTGCGTCGAAGCCGGCACTGTCGAGCATCGCTTCGAGATCCGCAACGGTCGACGCACCGGCGACGCAGCCAGTTAGCGAGTCCGGGTCCATCTTGACATCGTCTGGGAACGGCGCGGTTTGGACGACGTCTGAGATGGCGACGCGCCCACCGGGCCTGAGGACACGATAGGCGTCGTCGAACACGAGCTGTTTTTCGGGGACAAGGTTGACGACGCAGTTCGAGATAATGACATCAACGGTCGTGTCGGCAACGGGGAGGTGGCTGATCTCACCGAGGCGAAACTCGACGTTGTCGGCGTCGTTCTTCACGACGTTCTCCCTCGCTTTCGAGACCATTTCTGGTGTCATGTCGACACCGATGACGCGGCCACCTGGACAGACCTCCTGTGCAGCGAGGAAGCAGTCGAAGCCTGCACCCGAGCCGAGGTCGAGTACCGTCTCACCGGGTGCCATCTCGGCGAACGCCTTCGGGTTGCCACATCCGAGACCGAGATCTGCACCGTCAGCAACCGATGCGATATCGTCCGTATCGTACCCGAGGCGTTCGCTCCCAGTCGCGTCTTCGTTGCCGTCACAGCACCCACCGTCGTCGGCGACATCGACACCGACGTCGCCACAGCAGTCCTGACCGTCCGTAGCGATGGTCCCGTAGCGTTCGCGCACCAGCTTCCGAGCTTCCTCGGGGTCGCGGTCACCGGCCACCGTATCAGTATCGTTACTCATGGGAACCTCGCAGGTCGTCGAGTGTTTTGAGGAGGGCTACAGTCGTCTCAGTCGGTTCATAGTACCGCCAGGACCCCTCTTTACGGCGCGTGACCAGTCCTGCGGTGTACAAGCGGGAGAGTGCTTGGCTGACGGCGCTCTGACTGACCCCGACTGTGGCTTCGAGATCGCAGACGCAGACGCCATCATCGGCGTTCGCGATCCGGCGAAGCAGTTCGTATCGCGTGTCGTTCCCCATCGCGGTCAGTAGTTGGAGGTCCGACGCCATGGCGTCCGAGTCAATGTCTCCGGGCGGAGCACAGCAGGCGTCGGTTCCTTCCGCAGTTTTATCAGTGATTGTGCCCTCACTCATATCAGCTGCAGCTTATACAAGCAGGTACTAATATATTGTGTCCGCGTGATCGATCGTGTTTAGTTAAAGCTGAAGGATGAGGCGGGGTGATTTTCAGTTGATTCATGGCGAAAATCGCCCGTCTCACTTTTCACACGTAACTAAACACGGCCTCACCGAGGGGTTGCTTAAAACCTCAGGTGTAGAGGTTTTGAGGATTAATCCAATCGATGAGAAGCAAATCGAATATTCCGAGCAGAGCAGGCAGCAACTGGAGGACTTCGGAGATCTATAGACACTACTGGCGAATTAGACGATCTGATCAATGAGAAAATCCGATCGCTACCGAAGGAGGTATCGAAATCGGAAATGTTAGATCGGATTGTATACGATAAATATACTATTGAATTCAAACCATGGGGTACTCAGACAAAATGGTCCAAAAGCCGGAACGGGTACTGATGCTATCTGGACAACTAGGTGCTGCCGGAACACCGCAAGTGATACTGAATATCACGAAACATCTGCATGACAAAATCAATGTTGAAGTAGCGTATTTAGGGGGAAAAGACGAACTTGTTCCGGAGTTTGAACAGCACGAGATCAATGTTCATCGACTGGGAGATAATCCGCTCTCGATAAAATCCGTTAGATCGCTTCAACAGCGCTTGCAGAAACATAACTACGACATAGTACATACACACATGGTGACAGGTGGTGCAATCGGGAGAGTTGTTAGTAACATTACCCAGACACCTGTCGTTTCGACAGTCCACACGTCGTATGACAATCGGCCTATGACGGCAAAAGTACCGGATCTCCTCACGAGTCCATTTTCAGATGCTAACGTGTGCGTATCTAACGCTGTGAAACAATCGCTACCGATAGTGTACAAACGGTGGGCGCAGACAGAGGTAGCACACAACTGTATCGACGTAGAGCAGGTCCGGCAGACCGGCGCTGTTACATGGGACGATCTTAAGTGGACAACGAATATCGACAGGGACTCACAGCTTATCGTGAATGTCGCTCGATACGACCCCAAAAAACGCCGAGAGGATCTGATCGAAGCTTTACCGTATGTTCTGGAAGAACACCCTCGTTCAAAATTGGTTTTGACGGGCAAAGGGGATCGCAAAGAGGTAATACAAGAGTTAGCGGAAGATCGAGGCGTCGCAGACAACGTCGCATTCGTCGGATTCGTCGAGAATCCACAGTCTGTCTATCACCACGCGGATGTTGTCGCGCTACCGTCAATCTCGGAAGGATTCAGTATCAGTATGCTTGAAGCGATGGCACACGGGAAACCCATCGTTGCTACTGACATCCCGCCATTCCGTGAGGCTCTCAGCGAGAACCACTCCTATGTAGAACCGCGTTCACCCACAGAACTCGGAGAGGAACTGCGGTTAGTGCTTTCGGATAGCAAGCACGCAGAACGATTGGGTGATCGAGCATACAAACGTGTTCGCGAGAACTTCTCTGGAGAAGCTGCGGCGAAAGAGTATGAAGAAATTTATCGTTCAGTGATACAAGATACACAGGAATGACGGAAAAGTCACCGACCATCCTCGTTGGCCTTGACGGGCTAGACTGGGACGAGATCGACGACTGGATCAACGATAACAGTCTTCAAACTCTCAGTAGGCTTATTGATAGCGGAGGCGCTTTAGACCTCGAGAGTACTCATCCCCCTTGGACACCTTGTGCGTGGCCGTCTCTCCTCTCCGGCCGAAACCCCGGCAAGCACGGTGTTTTCGACTTCTTCACTCGGGATGGCAATGACAAGCGGCTCATTGAACGCTCTGATATCGATTCTCCATACTTGTTCGAGGCAGCGGATTCTCGTGATCTCACTCCAGTGGTCATCAACTATCCTGTCACACATCCAGCACTGGAATTGGAAAATGGAGCGGTCGTGCCTGGATATCTTGCTCAAGAAGATGTATCGTTCCGTCCGGAACGTCTGAGAGGGGAGTACGAAGCAGAGTACGGCGAGTACGTTATCTATCCCGAGTACGGAACTGACGACGACGCTGTCAGCGAGTACGTCGACGTCGCCCGTCACCGCCGAGATATGGCCTACTTCCTTGACGAACGCTACGACTGGGACCTGATGGCCGTCCAGTTCCAGGTCACTGACTCGATTTTCCATGATCTCGATGACCGAGATGAGATCAGCCAAGTCCTCAAGAAAGTCGACGAGTTTGTCGGCGATATTATCGAACTCGGCGGCGACGATCCGACGGTCATCATCGCGTCGGATCACGGCATGGGTGACTACGAGTGGACGTTCTACGTCAATTCGTGGCTCGCCGAACAAGGGTACTGCAAGACAACGACAGGTGATGCACAGTACTTCCGTCAGCAGAAAGACGCCCTCAAAGGGAACAGCGACGACAAAGGTGGGAGTGCGATTGAGAGTACTGTTGGAACGGCAGCGGCTGTACTCTCGAAAGTCGGCCTCTCCCCACACCGCGTGCACCGCGGACTCTCGGCAGTCGGACTCGCGGGGACGGTCGAGCGACTCCTTCCCGAAGATGCACTTGTGGCCGCCCAGAACCGGGTCGTCGATCACGCCAACTCACTGGCCTTCCAGTTGTACTTCAACAGCCTTGGTGTCCACCTGAACGTCGAGGGACGAGATCCTGAGGGGCAGATCCCTCAGGACGAGTACGAAGAGATACGCACTGAACTGATGGACAAACTCGAGCAGGTCCGCGATCCGGATGGCGAACTGGTCTTCGATGCGGTCCAGCCCCGCGAAGAGGTCTACGAAGGCGACCACCTCGAAGACGCGCCGGATATCGTCCTCGTTCCGCGAGACTATCAGTACGACGTCAGTGGCTCCATCCTCGACACGTTCCGACGGTATCCACATAAGAACCACAAGCCAGACGGTATCCTCCTCTCGAATCGCGAGCTCACGTGCGACGACCGTGCCGAGATTTACGACATCGCACCGACTGTGGCAGCAGCACTTGGAATGCCTGTGGATACGAACACCGATGGAAAGGTCTTACTCGACGATGTCGATGACTTCGAGTACGCAGACTGGGACGACCTTGCGGACGGTTACGTAGACACCCAGTCCGATGCAGACATGTCGGGTGTCGAAGACCGACTTGCAGACCTCGGCTATATGGAGTGAGCTTCGAGACGAGGTTTAGCGAGAGGACGTTATCTGCTCGTAAATCTGGTTCGTCCGGTCGGCGACCCCTTCCCAGGAGTACTCATTGCTGACCAACTCGTACGCGTTTGCGGCCCACGCGTCACGTTCGTCCGAGTTCGACAGGGCATACCGGATCGCATCCGCGAGCTTGTCGGGTGACTCTGGAGGGACGAGGTACCCTGTTTCCGTGTGGTCGACGAACTCGCCGATCCCCTCGACATCGCTCGTTACGACGGGAACTTCAGCGGCCCACGCTTCGAGTAACGTCAGTGGATGACCCTCCCAGACGGATGGAAGCACGAACAGACGCGCCCGCCGGTAGTACCGTGGGATGGCTTCATCCGAAACGCGTCCCTCGAAGCGAACGCGATTGTCGAGACCCAGCTGGTTCGCCTGTGCTTTCAGTTCCTCACTTTTTGGCCCAGTACCAACGATGACGAGGTCCGTCTCGGGGTACTCGTCGACGAGTCGATCAAACGCATCAATGAGATCACTCACCCGCTTTTTCGGTGCCAGTCGCCCGAGGAAGAGAATCTCATCGCGCCGATCGACATCAACGTCAAACCGCTCGAGGTTGACACCGTTCGGAACGCACGAGAGATCCGTATGATGGTCTCCGAGTAGATCTAGATGCTCCGTATTGACCGAAATGACGTGATCGTAGTCGAAGTTGAGGACGAATAGTCGCTCGAGACGACGCTTGACGTGGGCCAGTGCAGACTCGTCGCGACCGACACCGGATGTCAGCGCCGTCCCATGAACCGTAAAGACGGTTGCTGCATCGGTTACTGCGCCTGCAGTCCGTGTCGGAACTGCTGGTAAGAACGTGTGCCCGTGAACGATATCGAACTCTTCGGTGACGAGGTGTGGAAGCGGCGTCGCAAGGGACGAGACACGGCCGACCGGGCTCCAGTACTCCGTCGACGGCTTCAATCGGTGGACTCTCACGTTGCCGTCGGCGAACGTCGCCGTATCAGTGTGAGGTTGTCCGTCTTTTTCCAGCGCTCGCGTGTAGATATCGATCGTATGGCCGAATTGCTCGGCCAGCGCTACTGCCAGTTCCTTGACGTGGACCGGACCACCGCCAGTTCGTGGCCACCAGTCGTCTTGAATCATTGCAATTCGCATGATCAGTCCTTGTACCCCAGCGCAGTCAGCCGTCGCTCGATTTCTTCATCGACTGCTCCATCATCGGTGTCTCCTTCGCCGTTCTCCCGTCGAACCCGTACATCGATATGCGCCTCAAGGTCCTCCCGAAGCGACCTGCTCGCACACGAGGTGAATTCGAGTGCCCCACTCTCCCGGTCACGCTCGCAGAAACACGCGCCGTCCGAGGTCCGGAGTGCGTACCGACGGCGGTTGCTGTGCTCGTCTTCACCGCGAGCCTGGAGGAACACCGTCCGATCAGCCATATCGCTTGCCGCAGCGGACTCAAGCAGCGACTGACCCTCACTTTTACCACCAGTACCGACGATGTTGTCAAGCGTCGCGGCAACATCCAGCGTACTGGTGGGTGTCGACACCGCTTGGCCATCCACACCGCCAGGTGGCCGAACAAGCAACGGGACGTGTGTGATCTCGTCGTGCAAGTATCGCGGATGCTCGTAGTAGCCATGTTCCCCGAAGGCGTCGCCGTGGTCGGCCGTGACGATCAGCAATGAGTTCTCGAGCAGTCCCCGCTCACGCAGCGCTTCGAGGAACTCGCCGATCCGCTCGTCATTGTACCGGATCTCGGCGTCGTAGAGGTCGATCAGCACCTGACGCTCCTCGTCGGTGATCGACTCGGGATCCTTGATCGCGCGCTGGTAGAGCGATTGGGCTTTGCTGTCCGAAACCGTCCCATCGTGGTACTGCTGCTGGTACTCGCCTGGCGGTTCGTACGGGCCATGCGTATCCATGTAGTGGTTCCAGAGGAAGAACCGCTGGTCGTTCTCAAGCGAATCGAGCCACGAAAGCGATCGCTCATTGATTTCCTCGGCACGCGCGTAGTGGCGGTTCCGCAGTTTGTCAAGCGCGCGCTGGGCCAGTGCGATGACCTTGTGTCTCCCGAAGTGGAGGTCGTCGTCGAACTCGTCGAACCCGCGGTCGAAGCCATACGCTCTCGAGACGAACGGATTCGAGTGAAAGCCAGCAGTCGCGAACCCGGCTTCCGAGAGTCGGGAGGCGATCGTCCCGGTCGCAAGTCGATAGTTAGCATCGACGGCGACATCCGGATACTCGCCCGTGAGGAGCGCTGGGACTGCTTCGCGCGTATGCGAACTCGCACTGTACGCGTTCGTAAATCGAATCGACTCGTCGGCGAGGCCGTCCAATACAGGCGAGGTTTCCCGATGATAGCCATAACAAGAGAGGTGATCCGCCCGGAGGGCATCCGCCGAAAGCAAGATCACGTTATCCGGTTCGACACTCATTGTTCGTGAAAACTGGCCACGGGGTGTTATAATTTTAGAAGTAGAGACAAAACAACAACACCAAATCGCAAGGTCATTATCAGTCGTTTACCTACCTGTCACCAATGGATATCGGGTTCGTGACGAACGTTGTTTTCCCCTTCACAAAAGGCGGTGCCGAAAAGCGAATTCACGAAATCGGAACGCGCCTTGCAGTGGCTGGTCACGATATCACGATCTATGGCCGCCACTTCTGGGAAGGGCCACAGGTGATGGACTACGAGGGAATGACCCTCTACGGCGTCGCCCCGACTCAGGAACTCTACGCGGATGAACGCCGATCGATCACGGAAGCGATCGACTTCTCCGTCCGTTTGCTTCCCCATCTCAGGCAAACCGCTGCAGAGCACGATCTCATCGTCGCCTCGTTATTCCCCTATTTTCCGGTGCTCGCCTCCAAACTCACTACGCTGACAGCCGATACACCGTTGATAACGACCTGGCACGAGGTCTGGCTCGACTACTGGGACGACTATCTCGGCCGCCTCGGCCCTTTCGGCAAGGGGATCGAACAGTTCACTGCGAAGACACCACACCATCCGATCGCCGTCTCGAGCGTCACTGCCGATCGCCTGACTAAAATCGGTCCCTCTCGAGACCAAATCGAAGTGATCCCAAACGGAATCGATGTCGATCAGATCGAATCAACTCGCCCGGCCGACGACGGCTTTACCGTCCTCTATGCAGGTCGACTCGCCGAGCACAAGAACGTCGACCTCCTGGTAGAAGCCTTCGACCGCGTCGCTCAGACGGCTTCCAATGTCTCCCTCGGAATTATCGGTGATGGACCGGAACGCGACCGACTCGAGCGGCAGGTCCAAACCCTTGAGCACGCTGATCGCGTGACGATGCTCGGCTTTCTCGAGGAGTACGAAGATGTCCTCGCCCACATGCGCGCAGCGGATGTTTTCGCCTCACCATCAGCCCGTGAAGGATTCGGGATCACATTTGCAGAGGCGATGGCTGCAGATTGCACCGTGATCGCAGCGGCACATCCCGAGTCCGCCGCTTCCGAGGTGATCGGTGATGCGGGTTTCCTTGTCTCTCCGACTGTCGACGGTGTCGCTACTGCTCTCGAACGGGCACTTGAGGGAGAACGGCCCAGCACGGAGCCTACGATTCAAGCTCAACAATTCGACTGGGACACTATCGCTGATCAGGCGGAGCAATGCTATCGGCAAGCGATTATCGATGGCAGATAAACACCCGATGCCCCGACTGCAGGCGCGCAGAAGACACACGACGTCTGCTCTGCTGGATGCTGTTTGGGATTTGTTAGATGCTAAATAATTATGCGATGAATATGATTGTTGCTATGTTGTCAGTAGACTGTTGTATCGGTCACCCACAGAGCAGGACCTGCCGGCCAACACAGCGGCACCGGTCCCTACTTGCTCGAGTCTTATCGGCGGACGCCACCGCGGACTCCGTCGCGGAGTACGAGACGAACCCTCGAGTCGATGTCACAGTCGTGACTTCAGGGCAAGTTGAGAACATAATCAAGTCCCCATCTATACTCGTGTCACAACCACCTATTTTTATGAGAACTACAATGAATTATGCCCCATGTACAACTCGGTAGTGCCCTGTGTCCCCAAGGTCTGTGCGTATCTCACTCGGAATGGGTGCGAGTTACTCGTGTTTGAGGGGCCCGGCCACGATGGACTCCAGGTCCCGAAAGGAACGATCGAACCTGGCGAATCGCCACGGGATGCACTCGAGCGCGAAGTCTGGGAAGAAAGCGGCCTCACGACACTGCAGAACGTCGAACACCTGACGAGTGATGTTTGGACACGCCGGCGCACACCACCGAAACGCTATCATCGGCAGTTCTTCCATGCAGAGGTCGACACCGACCGCGACACGTGGACGCACGAGTATCGGGAGGTATGGGGATCATGGCGAGACGATGAGCAGGTGGTGACCGAGAGTGCTGATCGAGCGGAGAATCCGAACGCGACAGTTCAAAGACGTGTTCCGCCGCTGTGACGAAAGACGGCAATCAGCGCGTCGGACGTGGGTTGTACGTCTGTAAGGTGTGCGATACCGTCGCGAAGGCGGACGCGAGCGGTGCAGAGCATATCCGACAAAAAGTAACGCCAAGTCCGTCTCGCGATAAGAGTAACGGCTTGGTGGCACAGCCTTCAGTCCATCTGTTTGATCGGAGTGGGGGCCGGTTCGCCCCGCGAGAACAGGTCGTGGACTGGACGTCAATACCCAAACTGGAGAAACACTTATTCGGCGTGCATGCATAAATGCATACATGAGCACATCGATTCGACTTTCGGACGAGGCTAAGTCCCGCTTAGATCTCTTCAAAGGCGATGATGAGAGTTATAATGACGTCATCATCCGTCTCACGTCGGACGATAAGTGGGCTGGGTTTGGCATCGCATCGAGCACGGATGACGAGGGAATGGATGAGATCCGAAAGCAGATGCGTAGTCGGATGGACGATCACATTGAGGAGATGGAGCAGTGACGCTGCTCGTCCTCGATACCAATCTGTTGAGCGACTACCTGAGTGGTAACGATGACGCACGGGAGTTCCTCGAGGAGTACGAGCAGGATCGATGGGGGGTCTCCTCTATCGTCCTCTTTGAATCTCTCATGGGCAGCCTCTACGGGTATATCAATGCTTCTCCGGACGAAATTACCCGGGCTGTGAACGCTTCGATGGAGATCCTCGAGACGACAGCGGAGACTGCGATGGAGGCACACGACTTACAAGAAGAACTTCAGGATCGAGGAGCACCAGTCGATCAACTCGATGCACTAATCGCTGCCTCTACTCAAGAACACGGGGGGCGGTTCGCGACGGCGGAGAAGCAGTTCTGGACGGACGACGTTCAAGAAGTCATCCCCGTCGCTAAGTACGATCCATACTAATGGAGACAACAGTAACGGAGCGACGCAGTATTCTGCCGTTTCGAGTTCGTCGGGAAACCTGAGTTCCCCAATATCTCGCACGGATCGGTGACTGTCCTGTAGTGGTCCGGGATCGGCCGCCGGGGACGGGACCAGTAGGTCCCGAGATGCCTCGAGGTACGCTTCTGGATCGATCTCAGCAACGGACTCTCGGTACCGCCGAAGCGTCCCGAGACCATCGCTCTCGATGTGCGGACAGTCGCGTCGGTCCGCTATGCTTTTGGCTCCCTTCTGCGTCCTCACTACCGATGCGCTACTTCGAGGACATCGAGGTCGGATCGACCGAGGAGTTCGGCGAGTACCACGTCACCAAAGCGGAGATCACCGAGTTCGCAGAGCAGTACGATCCGCAGCCGTTCCACACTGACGAGGATGCCGCGAGCGAATCGGCGTTCGGCGAGCTAGTCGCGTCGGGTTGGCATACCGCTGCGATATCCATGCGACTGCTCGTGGACAACTACTTGGAGGAGCAAGCGGGTATGGGCGGTCGCAGCGCGGACGAGCTACGCTGGGAACGGCCGGTCACACCGGGCGAAACGCTCTCGCTCCGACTCGAGGTCGTGGACAAACACTGCTCCGAGCGTGATCCACAGCGGGGATACGTGGACAACTACGTAGAAGTAGTGAATCAGGACGACGAAGTCGTGCTCTCGTATACCGTGACAGGGATGATCGAACGACGAAAAAACGGCGAGTAGGCCCGCGGTCGCGCTCTCGGCGCGAAAACGGCGACGCTGCATCAGTTAGGCGTCCGATTCGAAGCCCCACTCCCGGAGTCGGTCGACGACGTCGTCGACGTTGTGCATCGCCGCTTCGTAGGCCGCTTCCCGAACGTCGGTCTTCGACACGTCGGTGCCGAGCTCGTCGCTGACCGCATCGACGAACTCGTCTTCCGCCTCGACGACGTACTCGCGGAGATAAAACTGAACCATCCCCCGGTCCTGCTTGACGGTATCCCGGACGTAGACCCAGGGAACACCGTCGTCGTCAGCGCCGGTTTGGGGCGGCTCGCGGATCACTGCCCCGCTCGAATCGGCGTCGCTGACGACCGCCTGCTCACCGTCGTCCGTGTCCACGCCGCGAGCCGTCTCGGACTCGGTACCAGCGCGGTCCGGTTCGGAGTCGGCGTCGTCATCGACGGTCGACGCTGCATCCGTGCCATCGTCCTGTGTGTCCGCAAACGGATCGCTCCCGGACCCTTTCTTCATCGGTCGCTCACCTCCTCGATCTCCGTCGCCAGCCGCTCGATCTTTTCGAGCGTCGCCATCTCGTGCTCCCGCTGGCGGTCGCGGTGCGCCTCGACGTAGCGTCGCGGCGGGCACTGTTGATCCCAACAGCCCTCGAAAAGCGACGATCGCTCGCGGATCGCGACCGGTGCGGGATAACCGCGGTCGCGAATCTCCGTGAGGTACCGCTCCTGGTCGGACGTTCGACCGACACCGTTCGGGACGGCGGAGAGAACGCCGATTTCGGCCTCGAGACGATCCTCGAGACCGTCGACGAGTTCCTCCAGACCGAGAACGCTTTGCATTCCCTTCCCGGTCGGCTCGACGGGGATCACCAAGCTTCGCGTAGCCGAGACAGCATTGTAGAGGTGGGGCCCGGCAGTCGCCGGCGGATCGACGACGATCACGTCGTACTCATCGGGAATACCGGACTCCAAGAGAACCCGTCGGAGTCGATCGTACGGATCGAACTCGTCGCCCTCGCCCAGGTCGTCTGCCATCCGCTGGGCCCTGTTCAGGAGATCCTCGAGGTTCTCAAGCATGTTGTGACTCGGGATGAGATCAAAGCCGTACTCCGTTTGGTAGATCAGATCTTGAACGGAGCCCTTCGGTCGATCGATCAGGTGGCGAACGATGTTATCCGCCTGACTGTCCCCTCGGGGCGCATCGACATCGAGGAGATAGGTGAGCGAACCGTTTTGCTGGTCCATGTCGATCGCGAGAACGTCGAGTCCGTGGGATGCATGCGCCTCGAGTAGCGCCGCCCCGATCGTCGATTTCCCGACGCCGCCGGCCTCCGAGTAGGTCGTATACGTGAGCATGTGAAGTAGTTAGCCTTCTTGAATATAATGGTTCGGTATACGCTCCGAATAGCATAACCGATTAGCCTAACCGAGCGGTGTTCTCGCGAGGTGTTCAGAGACGGGTGAACAGGTATTCCGCAGAGCGACCGCAATCAAGAACTGGCCTGAGCCGGCCCCTACGTGCTCTCTCTCTCTCTGAGACGGCATAGCGTTCGAGTTAGTCGAGGTTGACCCGATACCGACGGACCGTCGGTCGCGCTGGAAGTCGGCATGAAACGCCGGCAACGCCGCAAACGTGTCCCGACAAGTCCACAGCCGTTGAGAACGTGCCGTGGACGAGTACTTCCGATCGTGACCGACGTATCTTCTACTAGAACGTACAGAAAAAGCCTAACCGGTTTGTCTAACTAAACAGTCATACTGATTAGACTGATAGACATTAGCCGTAGAATAGTCAATCGGAGCTCCCGCTGGGATGCCAGTTACTGCTGACTCGAGGGAGAAAGAGCCTAACCGATTAGCCAAATCAGTTAGACTAACTAACCAGAAACTAAGGAGAGGCATTCTTACTAACCTAACCAACTAGCCTACTGATCATTGATCAGTTATTCTGGTGAAGGTGGAACAGCGTTTCGGGGGTACCGCATCCCGCAAGGTAATCGAACGGTTCCCAACGAGGGTGTCGATATGCCGACGGCAAGCTCGACTCACATAGTGTTCACGGAGTCCTCCGACAGAACGGCTAACGGTTTCCCTCAAGAACAGGATCTGTCATATGGATCGCCGATTAGAATAGGCTAACTAATTAGATGAACTCATTAGACTAATCAAACTGGAACGGAGTACGAAGAAGTCGCTATCCGTCAGAGCAACGTTTCTGAATGGAGTAATCAGACAGCCCAATGAGATAGACTACAAAGTTAGGCTAGCTCGTGTGGTATAATGCTTGAATGAATCGGCGAGACTGCCCACAGACATGTACAGTGAGAGGTATGCGACGGGTTTGAAAGAACAGTAGGCGTTCTGGGGATGCAAAGCCGTCACGGGCTGCGGCTGACGAAACCGCTGTCAAAATCAGCGGGAATGGTCGGGGTGGATGCTACAATAGAGGTCAAGACGAAATTCGTTCTCGACATCGCACTGTTTGGTCGGTACGGCACCGATCCAGCGGTTGCGTCTCTGGAGCAACACGGAGAACTACGATCTTTCAGAGGCTACGTTTCTCGTCGGTTAATTCGGCTATCGGACTGTCCACACCGAGTCGGAATTGACAGGCAGCAAGGATATCGAGCGAGTCCTGATCGGAACGTCGTTTCATGACTACAGATGTGGATCGGCCGCTTCGATAACTCGTGGGTCGGCAGTCGATCGGGCGTCCACGAATGGCTTGAACAGTTAAACACGACGACAACGGTCAGTGACCGCACCGAGCCCTCGGTGGAAAGATGGCGATTGAGGGGTATAGAGCTAGACAGACTAAATAGGCCAAAGAGTTAGACTAACCAGTTAGACCATGTAGAAGGGCAACCGAAAGCAGAACACTTCGATAGAGGTGTGTCCGAATTCTCAATAATTGAAAATCTATAGATAGCCGGAACGTTCGCTGATAGCCAATATATTGGACAACAGCTCTCGATTCGTATTGAACTTCGTGGGTGGTTATTTGCCAGCGGTCACGGGCTCAAAATCCAGATTACACATCGATAGAGGTGTGTGCCATGGAAAGATACACATCGATAGAGGTGCCCCAGCCCGGAGACTCACGTCTCGTTTCGAACCTGTGCTTTGACGACGCTCGAGACTTCGTCCGGAGACACCATATCGATCCGCGAGTCTTCACGAAGGGTTTCGAGGATCGTCTCGGGACGTTCGCCGAACTGGAACTCGAGGAACATCCCGGAACTCGGACCGTGGCTCCGACGCTCGAAGTCGACAAGCGAGTAGGTCGTCATCTCCTTCATCTTATTCACATACGTTTCCTGATGGTACTGGTCCGCTTCGATCGCATCCGTCAGGAACTGGTACACCCTGTATCCGGTCGTACTACGAGCGGATTCGTCGTCCGTCTCCGAAGCAACGGCCGCGGTCGCATAGAGACAGAGTTTCTTCTGCGTGCTAATTCCACGGACGACCTCGAGGACCCGATTCTTCTCGACCTTGTCTTGGGCCTCGCGAACGTGTTCTTCGCGAACGCTCTCATCGCCTTCGCGTTCCGCGAGTTCACCGGCGACGCGCATGAGATCGATCGCCTTCCGGGCATCGCCGTGGGTCTGTGCCGCAAAGGCCGCCGCCAACGGGATGACGTCCTCATCGAGAACGCCCTCGTAGAAGGCATCCTGCCGTCGGCGGAGGATCGACTGCAGTTGGTTCGCGTCGTAGTCGTCGAAGTGCACATCTTCGGGTGTAAACGAACTCAGGGCTCGGCTACCGACCGACTCCATCATCTTCGTATCGTTAGAGATTGCAACGACGGAGATATGTGCGGTGAGATCGTTGTTCGCGCCGGCTCGGGAGAGTTGATAGAGTAGCCGGGAAAACGCGGGGTCTTGTTTGTCCCGTCGACCGACGAGCATGTCGAGTTCGTCGAGGACGAACACCGCTGAATCGAAGTTCTCGTTGACGATACGATAGAGTTCGTCCCACTTCTCTTTCGTCGCGACGCCGTGTTTCGGAACTTCGACCGCAACGTCGGCTTCGTCCGCAGCACGACTCGAGAGTTCGTACACTGCAACGCCAAGTGTATCTAGATCCTGACAATTCACCTCGATCGTTCCAAATCGAATGTCCCGTGTCTCACAGATTTTGCTGATGTTCTTACAGACGGCTTTCGTAATGAGCGACTTGCCGGTGCCTGATGGACCGTAAAGAAAGAGGTTCGGGGGACGGTTATCGCCGAGAGCGACACGAAGCATCTTGGTGACTTCCTGAAGTTGCTTGTCGCGACCGACGATTCGATCCTCTTCGACGATATGGTTCGGATCGAGGAGCGACCGATCGCGAATGAGTCCTTCCTGTTGATCGAACTCCAGCAGCATGTCCTCAATGGACTGTGATTCGTCCACCGTCGACGACTTATTCGAGGAGGTAGCCTGCTCGGATGCATCGAACTCGGACGATTGCTCCGTAGTGTCATCCCTCGACGTCCCCGCTCCGTCTCGAGGGTCCTCGAAATCATCCATACGATGGCCCAGACGAGGTAGTACCAAAAGTGTTCCCACCTCTATCGATGTGTATACCCTCGAGTACACGGTTGCAATACCGATATTGTACGGAAAGACAGCGGTAGGGTGGCAGTAGAGGGTAACAAACGACGAAGTGTTTCGAAAACGAGGTGGATCGAATCGAGTTGATTCGACGATAGCAAATCGCGGACACAGACACCCCTCTATCGATGTGTTTTCGACTTCGAAAGGAGGGGGTACCCAATGAGCGTGACCGAGACTCAACGATTGATAGAACGGCGTTCTTCGGGTTTTATGCAAAGAGAAACCTGAACGGTACATTCTACTGGTTCCTATCTAGTTATACTACTAGACTAGACCTAGACTAGGGACCCCCACACCCCTCTATCGATGTGTTCGATGTGTTTCGGCTTGTTCGTACTCCGTTACATCCCTCTCGACTGTTCTTGCTGCTTTCCTCGAGAACAATTCTTTCGATAAATACGGTTTTCGGCCGGCTAATCGCTAAATTAGCGGCAAAGAAGAAGTCTTTCCGTTTCGCCGTTCCCGTTTTCTCCTGGTAACCTCATCGGAAAACACATCGATAGAGGGGTGTCTGTCGGCGGTGTTCAGATTAGGATTGAACAATGAGACGGAGCGTTTTCTGAGTGTCCGTGTCGGAAAACGCTAGCCTCAACGGTTGCACCGACCGAATCGAGGTAGATTTGTGGAGCGAGAGGTAACATTGTGACTGTTGATGAAGCTTGGTATTCTGCTCCACCTTGTACTATTATCATCTTCAAATACAGTTCCAATAATTGTTGTCTTCGGCATTGAATGGGCACGGTCGACTGTTCACAACTGGGTTCACAAAGCCAATCTACATCTACAGTCGGGGGATGGACGAAGTCCAAATCACGTAATGGGTGACGAGACAGTGGTCCAACTCGGTGATGAGCGATAGTGGCTGTACGCCCAGTCGATCCTGAGACAAACGATTTGCTCCATACAAAGCTTGGACCAGTGAGAACAAACGTCTTCGCTCACACGTTCTTCGCTGAACTACGTGAGAAACACGATGTCGGTGACACCGTGTTTCTTGTCGATGGAGCAATACTACTTCAAAATGCTTGTTCTCGACACGGCCTCGATTTTAGAGACGAATGCCACGGAAATCAGAACAGTGTCGAACGTGTCTTTCGAGAGGTAGAACGACGAAGTATATTATTCTCGAACTGTTTTAGCAATGCCAAAGCAGAAACTGCCGATGAGTGGTTGAGAGCAGTCGCCTTTGCATGGAATCGACTTATCTGAACACTATTGTGAAGTGCTTCTCAGCGGACACTGTCTCGTTGAGCCAGTTTGAGACGTGAGCATCTCGCTGAATTAGGCGTTGAAGGGTCTTACGGTGCAGTCTGGAACGGTGTACGTCGGCTAGCTGACAGTGGACAGCCACGGCCGCTTGCTGTTGAGACTGTAGCGATTTCCTTACCAGCGGCCGTCGTTCCGAGAACCCCATCGACGCGGTTGCGCTCACGTCTCGAGTTGGTTTACAAGCATATGGCAGTAATTAGAGGGCGAGTTCCGACTCGAGCGAATCGATCTCGTCCAGAAGTAGCTGTGCGATTTCCCGGGTCGATGATTCGTCGACGGCCAGACGATACGCCGGTCCACCGACGGAGAACGCACCGATGACGGTATCATCGGGCCCTGTTACCGCTGCGCCGATGGACCGATAGCCGTCGATCAGTTCTTCGTCGTTCGTCGCGTATCCCTGTCGTCGAATCGTCTCGAGTTCGTCGAACAGCGTTGCCTCGTCGGTTATGGTATGGGCGGTCGTCGCCGGGAGCCCCCAGCGATCGAGTATCTCCCGGACGCGTCCGTCGGACAGGAGCGCAAGCATGGCTTTTCCCGAGGCGCAGTTGTGCATGTGAAAGCGGTTGCCCGCACGGAACGGACTCGATTCCGAGAGCCCACGGGCCGTTGATTCGCCAATCGCGTACTCGAGTGTGTACGCGCGGCCGTTCTCCTCGACGATGAAATCGGCTTCGTTGCCCGTCTTCTCGGCGAGGCTGTAGACCCGCTGGCGGGCCGTCGAGTACAGCGGATTCCGGTTGCGTGCGTGTTCGCTGAACGGGAGGAACTGAAGTCCGATGTGATAGGTGTCGCCATCTCGAACGAGAAAGCCCTCGTCGACCAGCGTGTGCAGGTGGTTGTGTACGGTACTCTTGGCCAGATCGAGGCGCTCGGCCAGCTCGCTCAATGTCGCTCCGTCGCTGTCACGAACCGCCCGAACGAGTGCGAGTGACGTTTTGGTCGTCTTGACCGGGCGAGGGCCGTCGTCCGTCATGGTTCGAACCGTGGCACCACCGGCGTATAAGCGTTCGGAATGTGTGAACGCCTCTGGGAACGAAATCCGGTGCCTCTCACATATATCATAATTTTCACGGCGTCTGTGGTGAACAATGCATATCTAATTCAATATATGACGCAAAAATGCATGCTGTACTACATTACAAAGTGACACGTCGATATCGGCTGCTCAACCGGCCAGCCGATCGTATAGCGTTCGGAATACGTGAACAGCAGGGGGCACACCAGTTGCGCCGATCGGATACGGAGTCACACGTGTGAACGAGTCACTCATCGAAGCGGGTCGTTCACGCATTCAGAACGCGGTCGTAATCGCCGTCGGCGTTGCTCTCGCGGCCGTCCGGTACCTCCCCGATGTCCAGTTCGCCGCGGTCGACGCGGCCGTTCGTCCCCTGGTTTCGTGCGAGTTCGTTGTACCTGAGGATGTCCCCTCGTGTCGCCTCGACCGTTTCGGCGACGAACCGGATGTACACCACGGCGTCCGTTCGGAGGCGGTGGCGGTCTTCAGTATGCTTATGCTCCCCACGGGAGAACGATTGTGCAGAGCCCACATATGAGTAGCACGAGTTCGACGACGACCACGACAGGTGCGGCAGAGGGCACACGACTCACCCTCGAGATCTGGCACCCCGACTGCTGGGGTCTGCAGGCGACCGAGGCGGTCGACGCTGGACTTCTCGTTCACACTGTTCACCGAACGCGCGATGAGACGGTCGAAGGGCACTTTACCGTCTACGCCGACACGACGGCCCGACTCGACGAGTTCGTCGCGTTCGTGGACGACTCGCCGCTGACGTATTCGACGGTCGAACTCGGACAGCGAACGACCGGTACGGCACCGAACCCCGGGAACGTGACCCGTGAACTGTTCGTCGAATACGATCCCGAACACAGTATCAGCGACACGCTCGTCTCGCACGGATTCATTCACGACGCGTCGGTACGCGTCGAAGGTGGGGCCGAACACTGGCCGGTGTTCGTCGCCGACGGCCGCGCCGAAGTCCGGGACCGACTCGACACCATTCGCGCCGAAACCGATGCCGAAATTTCGATCAGCAGGGTCACTCCGGCTGGCGCGGACTCCACCGAGCGGTTCGATCGGACCGACCGTCTCACGCCGCGACAGCGCGACGCGTTCGAACTCGCCTGCGAACGGAACTACTACGCGTGGCCTCGCGAGACCAGCACGCACGAACTCGCGGCGGAACTCGACGTCTCGAAGACGACGCTGCTCGAGCACCTCCGGACCGCCGAAGCGAAATTGCTCAATCCGGACGAGTCTCCGGATTAATTCACAAAATATGCGGCGAATCTTGTGGTCGGGTATCAACTTAGGTGAGTCCCGTCCGAGCAGTTCGGTATGATCCCCCCGATCGCTAGCCAATTCGTTGCCGGGACATCCGCGTCCGGTGCGCTGACTCACGTTTCGGAGTGTAACGATGCGGGTATGGGCGGTATCTTGAACCTTCTCGGCGAACACTACCACGAGCCGGGACCCGCAGCCGAGGATACCGAGGAATACTGCCATCTCGCCTCCCAATTGGCGGTTCGAGACCTGAACGGGTGTCTCTCGGTCAAGCCGTCTCAGATCGGAATCGACGTCGGTCCCGACGTTTTCACGAGCAATTTCGAGCAAATCGTCGAGGCCGCAGCGGCCAACGACGTGTTCGTCTGGTGTGACATGGAAGATCACACGACGACCGACACGACCCTGGATGCCGTCGAAGCAACGGCACGCGACCATCCTAACGGCGTCGGCGTCGCCATTCAGGCGAACCTCACGCGGACGCGCGATGATCTCGCCCGACTCGCCGACGTCCCCGCCGCAGTTCGATTGGTGAAGGGTGCGTACGACGAACCGTCGTCGGTCGCTCTCGATTCGAAGTCGGCCGTCGACGACGCGTACGAAGCGCACCTCGAGTTCCTGTTTCGTGAGTTCGAGCAGGGCATCGCGGTCGGGAGTCACGATCCGGCGATGCTCAGGACTGCGATCGACCTCCAGCAAGAGTACGGTACGCCGTTTGAGATTCAGATGCTGATGGGTGTTCGAGAGGACGCTCAGCGCGAACTCGCGGCGAAGGGCTACGAGGTCAATCAGTACGTTCCCTACGGCGACAAGTGGATGCAGTACTTCTATCGACGAGTCCGCGAACGAAAGGAGAACGCGTTGTTCGCGGCTCGTGCCGTCCTCGGCGTGTGAGCGAGCGACCGACAAGCGACGCTGTCCCCTGACTGGAGTCCCGTACTCGTTTTCCGCCCACAACGATCCCCGTAGTTCCGCCGTCGACGTGATAATTGCTGTCCGTTCTCGATTCCATCGTCGCATCGGTCGACGATCGACTGGATGACGAACTCCGGTATATTTATGCATGGGTAGTGAACACATGGCTCCATGGTTGAGAGTAACATTAACTTGGTCTGGTTATTCGGGCCGTTTGCCGTGTATCTCGTGATGCTCGGCGTCTACTACGTGTGGGAAGGGAAACGCGAGGAAAAGATACGCGACCGTTACCAGGAGGCAGAGCATGGCCAGTGAGGGACTCGCCGGATCGGCCGGGATCTGGGTTCTCGGGACCTTCGCGATCTATCTCCTCGTGCTTCTGGGCATCGGGCTGTACTCCTCCCGTCTCATGGATTCCGTCGACGACTACGTCATCGGCGGGCGCAGCATCGGCCCGGTCGTCACGGGCTTTTCCGAACGCGCCTCCGAGATGAGCGGGTGGCTCACGCTCGGCGTTCCGAGCGACGCGTTCGGAACCGGTGTGATGGCCTTCTACAACGGGCTCGGGATGATCCCCGCCGACCTGTTCGCGTGGGCCGGGATCGCAAAGCGCCTCCGGAAATACACGGAGATCGTGAAAGCGGTCACGCTGCCGACCTTCTTCGAGACGCGTCTGCAGGACGAGACCGGGTACGTCAAAGGCGTCTCCGCGATCGTCCTGATGATCTTCGAGGGTGGATACGTGGGCGCACAGATCGTCGCCGCCGGGACGCTACTGGAGGTGCTCACCGGCGTTTCGTCGCTGGTCGGCATCCTCGTCGGCGGTGTCATCGTCGTCGGATACACCATGCTCGGGGGCTACTTCGCCGTCGCGTGGTCCGACTACGTCCAGGGGGCGATCATCCTGGTCGCGTTCATCATCCTGCCGATCATCGCGTTTACGAACTACGGGCTCCCGTTCGGCGAACTCGCGTCCGTCGGGAGTTCGTACACGAGCGTCACGGCCGGGATGACCGGCTGGGCCGCCGTTTTCGGAATCATCAGCTATGCCGCGATCGGACTCGGTATCCCCGGGAATCCGCACGTGATGGTCCGGTTTATGGGAATCGACGAGGTCGAGAACATTCGTCTCGCGGCGCTCGTCGCGCAGCTGTTCATGTTCGTCGCCTACATCGGTGCCGGCTTCGTCGGGCTGTACGCGCTGGTCGTCTTCGGTCAGGGCGGCATCGAAGATCCGAACAACGTCATGCCGTTGCTCACGCTCGAGTTCTTCCCCGGCGCGATCGCGGGGATCATCCTGGCGGCCGCGCTCGCCGCGATGATGTCCAGTGCCGACTCACAGCTGCTCGTCGCGACGAGTGCCATCGTCGAGGACGTCTATCACGGCTACGTCAACCCGAACGCGAGCCAGGAGACGCTCGTTCGCTACTCCCAGTACGTCACGCTCGGGCTCGGCGCGGCGAGCGTCGCGTTCGCCTACCTCGCACAGAACACGCCGATCTACACCCTCGTCCTCGACTACGCGTGGGGCGGCCTCGGCGCGGCTATCGGGCCGACGCTCATCGCGTCGCTGTGGTGGAAACGGGTCACTGCGACGGGCTCCGTGGCGAGTATGATCGTCGGCACCCTGACGATGGTCCTGTGGATTCAGCTGTCGACCCTTCTCGAGGTCTTCGGACTCATGGGGGCAGTCGAGGGATCGGCGTTCCTCACTGGACTGGTCGGCGTCTACGGGCTCTTCCCCGCGTTTATCCTCTCGACGGCGACGCTCATCGTCGTCTCGCTGTTGACGCCGCCGCCGGAGGGCGTCGACGATCACTTCGAGTCGTTCAATAAGCCGCTCGCGGCCGTCTCGAGCGGCGACGATCCGACCGGTACGCCCGACTACGTGACCGACGGCGGTCGCGATGTCGAACCGAAAGCCGTCACGGAAACGGACAACATTCGCGCACACGTGACGGCCAGCGACTACTGGGACACGGGTGACGAATAAATGAGCGAGACGCGTCGACGACCGCCCGAATCCGCCGCGATCACCGAGGGGTCCCGTCAGCGGACGACACTGACCGTCATCGAACCGGCGGTGGCACGCGAGGATGTCGACTCGACCGGTCGCGTCGGCGCGATCGCGTACCCGTACCGTCTCTACGATGCCGTTGCGACGATCGAGCGACCGATAATCGCGGACCGCGATCTGGAATACGTGGTCAGCGTCGACCGCTCCCGCCGGCTCGCCGTCCGTGCCGATGTGATGCCGGAAACCGCCACGAGAACGATCGACGACGTACTCGTCGTTCCGTCCGAACTCTCCGACGCACAAGCTCGCGAGAAGGCCGAAGACGCGGTGTTTTCCTGGACGCTCCGGACCGTCGCCGTCGGCTCCGCGCCGGACTTGCGCTTCGAACAGTCGATCGACGCCTACAAACTGTTCTGGATCGCGTCCCGGCCCGACGGAGACGTCATCGTCGACAGCGTCCGCGGTAGCGAGTCGCCGCTGGTCGAGTGAGGCGACTCGAGCCCCGGCCCGCGGGCCGTCGTTTCTTCCCTTTTGCCACCCCTGCTCGAGCCGTCCGAGCCCAAACACACAGGCCGTTCCAGCCACGGCATATCCCCGGCTGCGACCGCAACGCTTCTCGTGTGGCATCCGTCGGTCCGCTGTCCTCTCGCGACGTGTCGCGGTGAGCCTCGTCGGTGCCCTCGGCGATTCGGTGATCGCTGGCTCGCCTAGATCAGCGGTCCGTATAGCCCTGCAGCCGTGTCGAGGTCGTTTTGACTCGACGTTTCAAACACTACGTGTTTTGGTAGGTCTGTCTATTTCTCTCTCACAATACTCGTTCTGTTTTGGTCCGCTATCCACGTATCTCGTGTCGAAACCGGCCAGCATGCTGATGGCGTGCTGTCATCGGCTGCGGTGGTGCATCGATCAGGAACGCGGTAGCCACGACGTTGCGCGTCTCGAGCAGTCGGTGAGAGACACCGTGTGTGCGTGCTGTCTCTTTCGGAAAGATGCCCGAAAAGCCGGTGAGTCGTCCGCCTCGAGACTGCCGCGGTCTGTAGCCGACCCCGCTACTCGTCGGTTCGACTCACGGTGTCATCGCACACTGCGGTCGGACTGCCGCCCTTGGGTGACTGTCGCGTCTCCCTTTGCAGCAGATCGTGTTCTGTCAGCCGCGCCCGTTCGCTGCCGGAACTCTATCCTATAGAAACAGTGTTCGAAACCGATATATCTCGTAGCTGAACCCGAATCTCCGCTTGCCCTCCGGCTGCTATTCCGACTGGTGCCAGTTCGACGTGTCTACTCGTATTCGTTTCCACGAGGTCGAGGGTCGACCTGGTAGCGGGACCGCCCCCTCCCGACCCGCCGTCCTAACCGCTCGAGACGGACTGGCCAGGGATGGGGCGGTGTTGAAATCGACCGGGAGCGCTACGCCGGGCGTTGACGACGCCCTCTTCGGGTTCCCTGTCGGGCCCTCACTTCGTACTCATCCAGTCGCTCGCCTGTGGCTCCGATGGATCGGTGGGAATCTGAACGAGAACCGGTTCGTCCGCCGCGGTTGCGGACGCGACCGTCGACCGTATTTCGGACGGGTCTTCGGCGTACTCACTCCGCATTCCCATACTCTCAGCGAGCGATATGAACGAAATCGGCGCGTCGCTCCAGTTGTACTCGCCGTCGGAGAGATCGTAGTCTCGCCCTGCCTGATCGCTGATAATCGCGTAATCCTCGTTCGTAAACACGACGACCGTAATCGGAACGTTCTCCGCGACGGCCGTGTGGAGTTCGTGGATGCACATCATGAGCCCGCCGTCGCCGGTGAGCACGACGACATCGTCGTCGGGATTGGCGAGCTGTGCACCGATCCCCGCCGGTAGCCCGGTTCCCATCGTCGCCCACGACCCCGGGTTGACGTACGACCGTGGCCCGGCGGCCTCGAAGACGTTGAGCGCCCAGACGCGAAACCCACCGGCGTCGACGGAGACGACTGCGTCCCGTGGAACGGCTTCGCGGACGCTTTCGAGTGCGCTCACCGATGTCAGCGGTGGCGACGAGTCCCGGAGTGCGTCGAGACGGTCGCTCGTCGCTTCCCGGACCGCCGTCGCTCGCTCCGTCCCGTCGCGGGCGCGAACTTCCCGATTCGCGAGCGTCGCCTCGAGTTCCGACAGCGCCATCCCGGCATCGGCGATGATGCCGACCGTGGGATCGTAGCCGTTCCCGAGATCGTCGGCGTCGAGCGTCACGTGGACGAGATCATCCGGCAGTTCGACGCTCCAGGTCCGAGTCGCGACCGCATCGAAGTCCGTTCCGACCGCCAGTGCGGCGTCGGCAGTGGCGAGACAGTCGAGGAGTTCGGGGGATGCACTGCCCGAAAGCGTTCCGGCTACGTACTCGTCGGGATCGTCGGGCAGAACGCCTTTGCCCTTGTACGTCGTCACGATGGGTGCCTCGA